>NZ_JBWKKF010000012.1:295734-313470 GCF_056431745.1 Amycolatopsis sp. NPDC045836
TCTTTCCTCTTCTTCCTCTCTTTCTCTCTCCCTCCTTCTCCGCTCCCCGCCTCCCCCCCCCCCCCCCCCCCCCCCCCCCCCCCCGACGCGGTGATCGTCGGAGCCGGCCCGGCCGGTCTGGCGGTCGCCGCCGCGCTCTGGCACCACGGAGTGCGCGACATCGTCCTGTTCGATCGGGGGACCCGGCCCTGCGGCCGGTTCTTCGACCGGGTGGACACCCTCGGCCAGCGCGTGCTGCGCTCCCCCTACGAGCACCACCCCGGCGCGGAGGGTTACCGCGACTGCGAGCTGCTGGACTTCGCCCGGCTGAACTGGGGGCGGCTGACCCCGGTGGAACGCCGGGAGGTCCGGATGTCGCAGGCCGGGCACCGCTCGGTGGTGCCGGTCGACGTGTTCGAGGCGTACTGCCGCCAGGTCGCGTCGACCCACCGGGTGACCGAACGGACCTGGCAGGCCGAGGTGCACGCGGTGCTGCCCGGCCGGGATTCGGTCACGGTGTGCGCGGGCGGGCACGAGGTGTCGGCGCGGTTCGTCGTGCTGTGCACCGGCGAGGAGCGGCGGGAGGCACCCGGTGGCTGGTGGCCGGGGCTGGAGGTGCCCGGAGGCGTGCGGTACTGGGACGAGCGGGCACCGGACGGCGTCGAGGAGCTCGTCGTGGTCGGCGCCGGGTTGTCGGCCGCGCACATCATCTCGAACGGGCTGGCCAACGGCGCGAAGGTGCACTGGGTGCTGCGGGAGACCGGCGAGCGCTACCAGTGCGCGGACGTGAACTCCTCCTTCTTCCGGCCGGAGGGCCGCAACCGGTTCGACAGCGTGTCCTGGGAGGACCGCCTCGACCTGATGAGCCGGTACCGGCGGGCCTCGGTGATGTTCGAGTTCCGGCCGGGACTGCAGCGGGCGGAGGCCGAAGGACGGCTGGTCGTGCACCGCGGGCAGGCGGTCACCGGGGTCGGCGGCGGTGAGGTCCGGCTGGCAGGCGGCTCGGTGGTGCGCGGTGACGACATCGCGCTCGCGCTGGGCACGGTGCCGTGGATCGGCGACCAGCTGCTGCCGGAGGAGGCGGTCGGCGCGCGCAACGGCTGGCCGGACCTGGACGAGCGGTCGCTGGCCTACTGCCGGGCCCCGCGGGTGTTCGCGGTCGGCGCGGCGGCGGGCATGGTGCTCGGCCCGGCGGCCCGCAACATCGACGGCCACCGGGTGGCCACCGCGCGGGTGGCGGCGGCGGTGGCGCACGGTGTGCAGCGGGGTGCGCCCTTGTCCCGGGTGAAGGCGGTCGCCGGTGTCTAGCCCGCACGACACGCGGTTCACCTTGCCGGCGGTGGACGGGCCGGCGTCGGCGGAAACCGGCGTCATCCTGATGGGCCTGGACGCCCGGCGACTGCTCGCCGGGCTCGGGCTCGCCTCGCTGTTCGACGATCCCGGCCAGGTCACCCTCGCGGTCGACCACGCCCGCCACGACGCACCACTGCACTTCTCGCTGGACGCGCTGGTCGCCGCGGGCACCACCCGCTGGACCACCGCCCGCGACGCCCTGCTCGCCGCCGGCGGCCCACCCGCGGACTTCGCCTCGCTGCGGCTGGCGTGGGAGCAAACCCTGCGCCTGCTGGGCGATTGCGAGCTGGGCGACGCGGGTCCGGCCACCGTGGCGTACCTGGCGGCCTGCTGGCTGCGCCGCGAGGAAATCGACCGCACTGTTGCTTAGGGGGTTCCGCTGATGTCTTTCCTGAAATCACTGGGCGATGATTCGGCGCTGCTTTCGGTGTTCCGCAAGTTCCCGGAAACGGCTCGCCCGCTGCTCGACTACCACGAACTCGTCATGCGCGCCCCTTCCCCGTTCAGCGCGGGCGAGCGCGAACTGATCGCCGCTTATGTTTCGGGCCTCAACGGCTGCGATTACTGCCACGGGGTGCACACCGTCACCGCTGAGCAGTTCGGCGTGCCGGAGGGTTTGCTGGTCTCGGCCCTGACCGACCTCGACGGTTCGGCGGTGGACGCGAAGATGAAGCCGGTCCTGCGTTACGTCGGCAAACTCACCCGCACCCCCTCCCGCATGACCGAAGCCGACGCCGAGGCCGTCTACGAGGCGGGCTGGGACGAGCAGGCCCTGCACGACGCGGTCCTGGTGTGCGCCCTGTTCAACTTCATGAACCGGATGGTGGAGGGCCTGGGGGTGCAGGCTTCCCCGGACTACTTCGGCGTCTCCGGCAAACGCCTGCACGACGGCGGCTACACCGGCCTGGCCACCCTGCTGGACTGACACCAAAAGAACAAAAGAACAACTGCACAGCAAGAAAGCACAACGGAAATCGGGGCGCAAACCGGCAGCCGGGGCACCCAACCCCAACCACCCACCCACCCTCCCCCGCCCCACCCCGATCCACAGCAAAAACACGGCGAAGACCTGGTTGTCAAGGCATCTTTCCCGCCTTGACAACCAGGTCTTCGCCGTAGTCACCCGAAAAAATCGGGGTTGGTGCCCCACTCACCGGGACGGCCGCTGCAACCCCGCGGGCGCGTGCTCCACGAACGACGGCCCCATCACCGCATCCGCGAAATCCCCGAAGTTCGTCACCACGTGGTACTCCGGCCCGAACCCCGAAGCCGCAGCGTTCAAAGCCGCCGGGGACGTGTCCGGCCAGACGCCACTCTCCACCCGGGAAAACATCGTGCGCAGGCTGACGATCTCCTCCGCCCCGCTGAACGCGCAGTGGTTCCCCCGCGCCGAAAACACCTGGCGCAACTGACCCGCCGAACCACGCAGGGCGACCTGCCCCGCGTACCAGTTCTCCTGGTCCGTGGCCGCCCCGCCATCACCGACGTTGTGCAGGGTCAGCACCGGCGCCGGGGTGATCCCGTGCGGAACCGCGTACCGGTACATGTACCCCGTCGCCGCCGGGTCCGCGGTGATGCGCGGAGCGGCAGCCAACCGCGCCAGGTCGGCCCGCACATCCAGGCCCGCGGCCCGGTAGGCCTCCTCGACCAGGCCCCGCCGGCTCGACCGGGCCAGCTGAGCGCCGTAGTCCACCCCGGCGTTCCAAGCCGGGTTCCCGCCCGCCCGGCGTTCCAGGTCCGCCCGGCCCGCCGGGCCCAGCGCCGACGAGGCGCTCTTCGCCCAGCCCGCCTGCTGCGTGATCCGCGCGACCAGGTCGGACGGCGGGGCGTGGTGCGCGTGCTGCCAGGGCGGCAGGTTGGCGAACGCCCCGGCGAGCGCCAGCCGCGCCCGGCCGGCCGGGGTCGCCAGCGCCCGCTCGACCGCGGCCACCAGCGCCTGCGTGCTGGCCGCCGGGTCGTCCGCCAGCACCAGGTCGATGTCCTCGTCCGGGGCCAGCAGCGTCCGGATGGCGAAGGTGACGTCCAGCGACATGTTGTACGGCGCCAGGTGGTCCAGGTCGGCGCAGGTGGCCACCACCCCGGAGATCCGCCGCGGGTGCCGCTCGGCCAGCAGCACCGCGATGCCACCGCCCATCGACATGCCGCTCGCGACGGTCCGCCGGGGCTTGCCGACGTGCCGCTCGAACCAGTCCAGCACCGCGATCTGGTCCCGCAGCGCCGGTTCCACCGCGAACCCGAAGCGGCCACGGTAGTCCGAGGCGGCCAACGCGTATCCGTTGGCCAGCAACCAGTTCTCGGTCTCCTTGCGGTTCGCGAGCCACACCTCGGGCGGGATCGGCAGGCCGGCGCTGAAGTAGGCGTGGCTGTACAGCACGAGCGTGCCGTTCCAGCGCTCCGGGACCTCCACGCGGTAGGCGGCGCCGTCGATGACCCCGGTGTGGGTCTGCCGCCAGGCGGCCGTCGCGGGGGTGGCGGTGAGCAGTCCGGCGAGCAGGACGACCACCAGCACCACGGCCCTGCCCCACCTCCTCGAGCGCAGCTCCATGGTTTCCGTCCTCGCAGGTCAGCGGGAGGGGTCAGCCGCCCATCGGCGCCCCGGTCTCCACCAGCGACTTGAGGTCGCTGAGCACGAAGGTCCAGCCGCCACCGGCCCCGGTGTGCTCCATCGCGCCGGAGACCATCTGCGCCAGCTTCGGCGCACCGCTGAGTTCGTGGGTCACGGTCAGCTTGCAGACGCCTTCGGTGCTGGGATCAATCTGCCACGTCAGCCGGGTGAACCCTTCTTCCTTCATGCCCTGGTCCATGCACATCCGCCAGGTCTGCACCAGCTTGCGCGGCGGCTCGGCCTCGATCACCTCGCCGTCCACGGCGACGTCACCGAGGTTCGGGTCGTACGCCTTCATCTCCTCGGTGGCGTACGACTCGTACTTGCCACCCGGGCGCAGGTCGTACTTCGCCGGGGCGCCGTAGCCGTACTTGCCGTTCCACTCCGGTGAGGTGATCGCCGCCCAGATCCGCTCCGGCGTCGCCCTGATGTAGACGCGGTGGATCTGCACGGTGTCGGTCGCGGTGGTCATCGTCTTCCTCCAGGTCAGCGGGTACGACGGCAGCTTATGTGACCAAAAGGTCACATGTCAACCCGGGCTCGCGGTGCACACTGGGCCCATGCCAGCGAGCTGGGTCCTGCACGTGGACCTCGACCAGTTCATCGCCGCGGTGGAGGTCGCGCGGCACCCGGAGCTGCGCGGGAAGCCGGTGGTCGTCGGCGGCAACGGCGACCCGAACGAGCGCGCGGTGGTGGCCACCGCCTCCTACGAGGCACGCGCCTTCGGCATCGACTCGGGCACGCCGCTGCGGCTGGCCGCCAAGCGCTGCCCGGACGCGGTGTTCCTGCCGGCCGACAACTCCGCCTACGAAGAGGTCTCCGAACGGGTTTTCGCCGTGGTGCGGGAGTTCCCGGTGGTGGTCGAGGTGCTGGGCTGGGACGAGGGCTTCATCGGCGCGCGGACCGACGACCCCGAGGAACTGGCCGGCCGGATCCGGGCCGCGATCGCCGAGCGGACCGGACTGTCCTCTTCGGTCGGCATCGGGGACAACAAGCTGCGCGCGAAGCTGGCCACCGGCTTCGCCAAACCGGCCGGGGTCTTCCGGCTCACCGGGGCGAACTGGGCCGAGGTGATGCACGAGCGGCCCACCGAAGCGCTCTGGGGCATCGGCCGCAGGACCTCGAAGAAGCTCGCCGAGCTGGGACTGTCCACAGTGGCCGAGCTGGCCGAGGCGGACCCGGCGGCGCTGGCCGCGCGGTTCGGGCCGACGATGGGACCCTGGTACCGGATCCTGGCACTCGGCGTCGGTGACACCGAGGTGACCGGCACGCCGTGGGTGGCGCGCTCACGCAGCCGGGAGATCACGTTCCAGGAGAACCTCACCGATCCGGCGGAGCTGGCCGAGGAGATCCGGAAGCTCGCCGCCCGGGTCGCCGAAGACGTGCTGGCCGAGCAGCGGCCGGCGGTGCGGGTCGCGGTGAAGGTGCGCTTCGCCCCGTTCACCACGCAGACCCGCAGCCTCACCCTGCCCGCCCCGACCACCGACGGCGCCGAGCTGGAACGGGCCGCGCTGACCGCGTTCGCCCGCTTCGAGGTGCGGCGGCCGGTGCGCCTGCTCGGCGTCCGCGCCGAATTCACCCCACCGGTTGACGATTAGCCACGGCCGTGCGCACCGCCGGCGGGACCGGACAGGACGGACCCGCCCGCGCTCAGGCGCGAAGCCGACCGCGAGTTCGTACTACGAACCATATTAGTTCGTAGTACGAACTGCGACCGCGGGAGCTCAGTTGTAGCCGAGCACGATCGGGCCTTCGACGTATTCGCGGGGGGCCGGGACCGCGGTGTCCACGCCGAAGGCCTCCTCGATCAGGTCCGGCGCCAGCGTGGTGCCGGGGTTCTCCCCTGCTTCCGAGTACTCCATCAGCGGACCTCCATCACGTTCGAGCCTGTCCAGTCAGTGTGCCGCAGGTCACTGATTTCCCGCTGACGTACCGCTTGAACCCGAGCATCTCCCTAGGAGTTCCACGCTCCTGGAGCAAGGGGGGCGCCCAGCATGCGGGACCGGTCGGCCCAGCCGCTGCGTGGCCGGGGCACCTCGGGCACCTCCGGCACGGCGTTGCCGGCGGCCGCCAGCAGCGCCGCGACCACCACGGTGACCGCGGCCAGCTCGAAGTCGTCCGGCTCGCCGCGGACCACCCGCACCAGCGGTTCGCCGCCGCTCACAACGGCACGTTCCCGTGCTTGCGGCGCGGCCGCTCGGCCCGCTTGTCACGCAGCATGGCCAGCCCCCGGGCGATCGCGGCGCGGGTGTCCACCGGGTCGATCACGTCGTCGACCAGACCGCGTTCGGCGGCGTAGGCCGGGTCGAGGAACTCCTCGGTGTAGGCGCCGATCAGCTCCTGGCGCAGCGGCTCCGGGTCCTCCTCGGCCGCCAGTTCCTTGCGGAACAGCACGTTGACCGCGCCCTCGGCCCCCAGCACGGCGATCTCGTTGGTCGGCCAGGCCAGCGACAGGTCGCAGCCGATGGACCGCGAGTCCATCACGATGTACGCGCCGCCGTACGCCTTGCGCAGCACCACCTGGATCCGCGGCACGGTCGCCTCGCAGTAGGCGTAGAGCAGCTTCGCGCCGTGGCGGATCACCCCGTTGTGCTCCTGCTCGGTGCCCGGCAGGAAGCCCGGCACGTCGACCAGGGTGATCAGGGGGATGTTGAACGCGTCGCAGAACCGGACGAAGCGCGCGGCCTTCTGCGACGCCTCCCGGTCCAGCACCCCGGCCAGCACCATCGGCTGGTTGCCGACCACCCCGACCACCTCGCCGTCCACCCGCCCGAACGCGCACACCACGTTGCGCGCCCACAGTTCGTGGATCTCGAAGAAGTCCTCGTCGTCGACGACCTCGGCGATCACCTCGCGGATGTCGTAGGGCTGGTTGGGCTCCACCGGCACGATCTCGGCCAGCCGCGGCCGCGTCTCCTGCCCGGCCCCGCTGCCCACCGTGCGGGGGGCCGGTTCGAGGTTGTTGCGCGGCAGCATCGAGACCAGGTAGCGGACGTCGGCGAGGCAGCTCTCCTCGTCGTCGTGCACCACGGCCGCCGAGCCGGACAGCTCGCCGTGCACGTCGGCACCACCCAGTTCCTCGTGGCTGACCCGCTCACCGCTGACCACCTCGACCACGTCCGGCCCGGTCAGGTACATCCGGGCGGTGTCGCGGACCATGAAGGTGAAGTCGGCCAGCGCCGGCGAGTACGCCGCCCCACCGGCACACGGCCCGAGGATCACGCTGATCTGCGGGATCACCCCGGACGCCGCCGCGTGCCTGCGGAAGATGCCGCCGTAGCCGTGCAGGGCCTCCACGCCCTCCTGGATCCGCGCGCCCCCGCTGTCGTTCAGCCCGATCAGCGGGGAACCGGTGGCCAGCGCCAGGTCCATCACCTTGTGGATCTTCGCCGCGTGCGCCTGCCCGAGCGAGCCGCCGAACAGGGTGAAGTCCTGCGAGTAGACGAAGACCCGGCGGCCCTCGATGGTGCCGGACCCGGCCACCACACCGTCGGTGAACGGCCGGTTCTCCCCCAGCTTCGGCCCGCTCAGCTGGTGCCTGCGGTACAGCTCGACCTCGGTGAACGAGTCCTCGTCGAGCAGCAGCTCGATGCGCTCGCGCGCGGTCAGCTTGCCGAGCTTGTGCTGGCGTTCCGGCCGGCCTTCGACGATCTCGGCGCGCTGGGCGGCCCGCTGCTCGCGCAACCGTTCCATGGACCGGCGGGAGAAGTCCCGGCCGGGTTCGCGGACGGAACGCTGCCGCCCGCCGGCCGGGGCGCGCCCCGTTCGCCCGGCTTCGGTGCGGTGCCGGGGAAACGGCACAACGACGTCGTCACCCCCCACCGCGCGCGCGGACCCGGTGCGCCCGGCGGCAGCCGCCCGGCCGGGGTCCAGCGCGTAGGCGTTGGCGTCCGTCCGCTCGCTCACGCCGCCCTCCTGGCCTCTCGCTCGGCGTGGTCGGCCTCCATCTGCGCGACCAGGTCGCTCCAGCGCAGGCCCCGGCCCAGCCGCGGCACCGACGGGTACGGCGGGCCGCTGAGCCAGCGGGGGTCGGGCGCGTCGTGCGCGTCGGCGGCGGGAGCGGCCGGCTCGGCGCGGCCGAACAGCGGGATCGGCTCGTTGTGCTCGTCGGCCTGCTGGGGAACGGATTCGGCGCTCATCGGACAGCCCTTTCTGGTGACGGGGTCAGCAACGGAACCGGCAGTGGCGTGCCCAGCACGCCCGCCTGCCGGTCGGACAGGTATCCCGTGCGGTGCAGCCACCGCACGGTGTCGGTCAGGGTCACGGCCAGCGGTCGCGGGCGCAGGCCCGCGGTGGGTGCGGTCGCGGCGACCCGCGCGTCGCAGGCGCAGGCGTAGATCGCGCCGTACTCCGCCGGGATCCGCCACGGCCAGACCCGCTGCACGAGGTCGGCCAGCCTGCCGACCGGCACCAGCGCGGCCGGTGGCAGGAACACCGCGGGCAGCACGCGGCCGGTGACCGCCCGCACCGCGGTCAGGTAGTCGCGGGTGGACACCGGACGGCTGGGGCCGAAGACCCGGTTGGGACCGGGGTCCTCCAGCACCCGCGCGTGCAGTTCCGCGGTGTCGCGGACGTCGCCCATCGGCAGTCCGCCACGCGGCCAGAACGGCATCAGGCCGCGCAACACGTTGCGCAGCCGGGCGTTCTGGTCGCCGAGCTTCGGGTCGTGCGGGCCGAGCAGGGCCGGTGGATAGCTGATCACCACCGGCACGCCCTCGGCCTGGTGCCGCCGCGCCACCGATTCCGCGGCGGCCTTGGTCGCCAGGTAGGTCTCCCGCGGGGCACCCACCGGCGAATCGGGGCCGAGTTCGCCCGGTGACGGGAACAACGCCGCCACGCTGGACACGTGCACGATCCGGCCGACGCCCGCCCGCCGCGACGCCGACAGCACGACCTCGGTGCCGCGCTCGTTCACCGCGCGCATCACCGCCCGCTGACGGCTGTCGAACGAGTAGACCGCGGCCGCGTGCAGCACCGCGTCGGCACCGCGGACCGCGGCGGCCACCGCGGCTTCGTCGGTGACGTCCCCGGCCACCACCTCGACCGCGCCCGGGTCCACGCCGAGCGGTTCCAGCGCGGGACCGGCCGAAGCCGGGTCCCGCGCCAGCAACCGGACGCGGTGCCCGCGGGCGGTGATCGCCGCGACCGAGTGGGCACCGGCGAACCCGGTGCCACCGGTCACGGTGACGACCAGCTCAGGCCGAGGCGCGGACATCCGGACCGACCTGGTGGTAGTCGCCGCCGAAGAAGGTCAGCGCCTGCGGCCCGGTGCCCCGCTTCGAGCTGACCACGTTGCCGAGGAAGATCGAGTGGTCGCCGCCCTCGTAGACCTCGGCCAGGTTGCACTCGACCCAGGCCAGCGAGCCGGACAGCAGCGGTGAACCGGTGTGCGGGCCGGGGAACCAGTCGACCGAGTCGAACTGGGCCAGCCCGCGCGGCCGCCGCCAGTCGGCGAAGTACCGCGCCAGTTCCCGCTGCTCGGCACCGAGGATGGAGACCGCGAACGCCTTCGCCGACAGGATCGCGTCGTGCATCCTGGCCGCCCGCGAAACGCAGCACAGCACCATCGGCGGGTCCAGCGACACCGAGCTGAACGCGTTCGCGGTCATCCCGTGCCCCCGCTCGCCGCCGGCGGTGATCACCGTGATGCCGGTGGCGAACTGGGACATGACTTCGCGCAGCGTGGTCGGCGTGGTCAACCGCTTGCGGCGCTGCGAGGGCAGCACCGACAGCGATTTCAGCGGTGCCACCGGCCGCGCGGCCTGTTCTTCCGCTGACTGCACGGTTTCCGACACGGTCAGACCCCCTTGCTCCTGGCCGCCGCCGTTGCAGCGGCTTCCTTGACGGCGGCCGCGGCCTTCGGACCTTCGGCGTAGGGCGCGAGCGCCTCGCGCAACTGCTCCGGCACCCGCGAGGGCACGGTGTTCGTGTTCGGCCCGCGCATGCAGGCGATCCGCTGGCGGCCGCGGGCCACCAGGTTCTCCTGCCCGCCGGTGACCTGGACGTAGTCGAAGCTGAACTGGATCTGCGTCTGGGTCAGCTCCTCCAGCCGCATCCGGATGGACAGCTCGTCGAAGGCGGTGATCTCGGAGAAGAACTCGCACTCGACCTTCAGCGTGAACAGCTTCAGGTCGTCGCGGACGTCCTCGAGCACCGCGGGCGCCTTCTCCTTGAGGAACATCTCCCGGCAGCGCCCCTGCCACCGCAGGTAGTTGACGTAGTAGACGTTGCCGACGAGGTTGGTCTCCTCGAACCCGACCGTGTGGCGGATCTCGTAGTAGCCCGACATTCTCAGCTTTCCTCTCCCTCGAGTACCGCGAAGACCACGGGGTCCGGCCGGTCTTCGATCGTGGTGGCCCAGGTCGCGATGCGGGCCTGCCCGCTGGACAGCAGCGCCCACCCGTCCGGGTGCACCTGCTGCACGGTCAGCGCCTGGGTCATCTCGCCGGTCTTGCGGATGCACTCCAGTGCGCTCCACACCCGGGTGCTCGCCGCCGCGATCGACTCGCCGGTCTCGGTGGCCAGCAGGTCGCGGACCGCCAGCAGCTCGCTGCCGAGCAGACCGGCCCAGTCGTCGTCGGTGCGTTCCACCACGGTTTCCACGTCGCAGGTCAGCTGCCCGAAGCCGGCGACCGCCAGGGTCAGCCGCGAGCTGTGCGAAGCGGAGATCTCGAAGCCGTCGGTTTCGGGCTTGCCGTCGGGCCGGTACTGCACCTCGGCGGGACGGCCCAGCGCCCGGGAGAGCGCCAGCTTCGTCTGCGCCCGCCGCTCCGGGGTGGCCCCGACGTCGACGCCGAGCGGGTCGGGTTCGACCACGATCGCCCTGGTGCCGCCGAGCACCCGCTCGCACGCCCGCTCCAGGTAGGAACCCAGCATCGACGGCGTCCACGGGCCCGCGCCGTCGCGCTTGCGGACCGCCCGCAGCGACAGCCCCTCCCAGCGCTCGACCAGGTCACCACCCGGCTCGCGGATGTCGAGGTCGTAGACGTAGGTGTCGCCGTCCTGCGACCGTTCGCGGGCGTCGAGCACCACGTACTCCACGTCCTGGTCGGCCGGGTCGGCCAGGTACAGCCGCTCGATGCCCTGCGGCAGCAGGGTCGCGTCCGGCACGCAGCACTGGATCGCGTGCATCATCGTGTCGCGGGTGCCCGGGTCGGCCAGCAGCCGCTGCTGCGGCAGGAACGGCGCGAACCAGGAGTGACCGGCGTCGGTGGCCACCTCGGCCACCGCGTGCCTGGCACTGGCCCGGCGGTAGGCGGTCAGCTGCTGGAACCGCTTGCCCTGGAACAACACCGTGCCGTACAGCTCGGTCACCGGGTCGACCGGGACCAGCGGCAGCGGGTTGCTCAGGTCGGCGAAGGCACCCGGCTCACCGGCCAGGTCCGGCCTGCCGAAGCGCAGCCTGGCCCGGAAGTGGTCGGCGCTGAACCCGGTGTCCTCGCTGCGGATCACCACGTCCACCGTTTCGCCGTTGCGGGCCAGCGCGGCCAGCCGGATGGTGGTCGAGCCGCCCGGCGAGACCACGATCGGCCGCAGGAACTCGACGTTCTCCAGCACCGGCGGGCCGCTCTGCCCGGTGACCGCGGCGGCCACCTGGGTCATCGCCTCCATGCCGATCACCGCGGGGAAGAGCAGGTCGCCGTCGAGCAGGTGGTCGGCCAGGTACGGGTCGCTGCCCGCGGACAGGTCGGCCTCGGTGATCAGCTCGACGCCCGGGTAGTGCACCACCGCGCGGTCGACGAACCGGGTCAGCGGCAGTTCCTGGCGTTCCACCGGCAGGGTGGCCAGGCCACCGGTCCGGCCGCAGACCACCAGCACCGGCGGCGAGTCCGGGTCGGCGAGGACCTGGCGCAGCATCTCGATGCCGTTCTCGGTGGGGATCGGCGTGATGCCGTCGCGCATCAGGGCACCGACCACGCCGAGCTTCTCGCCCATGCCGGCCCCGGACCAGACCGACCACTCCAGTGCGAGCACCTTGGCGTCCGGGTGCTCCCGGCCGAAGCGCAGGGTCAGCTCGGTCATCCAGTCGTTGGCGGTGGCGTAGTGCGCCTCACCGCGGAGCCCGGCGCGGCCGATGATGCTGCCGAAGGTGACCAGCAGCTTGATCCTGTCCTCGTCGACCGCGGCGAGCACCGCCTTGAGGCCGTCGATCTTCGGCGCCAGCGTCTTCTGGAAGGTCTCCTCGGTCAGGCTGAACAACGCGCTGGGCTCGTTGCGCCCGGCACCGTGCAGGATCGCGGTCACCGCACCGAGTTCGGCCTGCATCCGGTCGACCGCGTCCTTGATCTGCTCGGCGGAGGTGACGTCGGCGGATTCGTAGCGGTAGTCGATGCCCGCCGCCCGCATCCGGTCGAGGTTCTCCGACAGCTCGGTGTCGTTCTCCGGCAGGCTGCGGCCGAGCAGGGCCAGTTTGGCGCCGGACTCCTTGGCGATGGCCAGCGCGCTCTCCGCGGTGATGCCCTTGCCACCACCGGTGACCAGCAGCACGTCCCCGGCGGACAGCGGCGACGGGCCGGGGTCCTCCGGCGGCGCGGGCAGCGGCTTGAGCACCGGCACCCAGCGGTTGCCGGCGGCGTCGTAGCGGGCCTCGGCGAAGTCGATGGTCGAGGCGACCTCGCTGACCACGAAGCCCATCGCCTCTTCGACGGCCAGCGGGTTGGTGGCCGCGGCGTCGGGCAGGTCGACGATCGTGGTGCGGATCGACGGGTCCTCCAGGCGCAGCGTCTTGGCCAGGCCCGAGGCGCCGAGTCCCTGCTGCACCAGCACGAAGCGGGTGCCGGAGGGCGCGCCCATCACCGCGCGGCCCGCGTCGAGGAACAGCCCGACGTGGCTTTCGTCGGCGTCCGGCGGCAGGCAGAGCAGCACACCGTCCCCGAGGCCGGCCGCGGCCAGCGCCGACCGCAGCGGCTCGGCCAGCGGGTGGTCGTCGGTGGAGAACACCGTCCAGTCGGCGGTGGTGCCGCCGGAACCGATGTCGGCGAAGGGGCGCGGGGCCCGCACGTACTGCACCGCGAACGGCCGCACCCACGGGGCGACGCCGGGCACCTCGCCCTTGGGGGCGTCGTTGTCGGTGCGCTGCGCGGTCTCGGCCAGCTCGTCGATCATCTCGGCCAGCTCGCCGAGGCAGACGGTGGCGAAGTTCGGCATGCCCTCCAGCGGCGGGCGGCCGAGCGCGCGGGTCACGTCGTTGACGATCTGGCCCACGGTGATCGAGGACAGGTGCAGGTCGTCGAGCGGGTGCGTGTCCGCGGTGACCGTCTCCAGCGGCAGTTCCACCCGTTCGGCCGCGAGCTTGCGCAGCAGGTCGAGGGTGCTGCTGGCGTCGGCGTCGGGGGTGGACTCGGCCTTCGCGGCGGCGGTCGCCTTGGCTTCGGCGCTCTGCTGGCTGCGCAGCAGTTCCAGGTCGATCGACGGGGCGGCCTCGCACGGGCTTTCCAGGAACGACATCTCGCCGTCCAGCGGCAGCGGGCGGACCACGCGACCGGCGAACAACGCGGCGGTGTCGAGCGCGGCGCCGAGCGCGAAGGCCGCACCGGCCACGCCGAGCACCGCCGAGAGCGAGCCGCTGTCGGTGTCCACCGAGAGCACCGGCGTGTCCGGCGCGATCTCGCTGAACAACCCGGCCAGCACGCGGCCGGGGCCGACCTCGACCACCAGGTCGCTGCGCTCGGCGGCCTTGGCGGCGGCTTCGCGGAAGCGGACCGGCTGCACGATCTGGTCGCGCAGCAGTTCGGCCAGGTTCTCCGCGGCGTGCAGCACGTCACCGGTCACCGTGGAGATCACCGGGCGGGTGAGCCGGTCGAAGCCGAAACCGTCGAGCTGCTCGGTCATCGCCACCGCGGCCGGTTCGACCAGCGGCGAGTGGAAGGCGTGCGAAACGTTGATGCGGGTGGCGGTCACCCCCTGGGCGCGGGCCTTCTCGCAGACGCGGTCGATGGCGTCGGCGGGGCCGGAGAGCACGGTCTGGCGCGGGGCGTTGTACCCGGCGATGACCACGTCCTCGCCGTCGGCGAACAACTCGGCCTGGTTGGGCTCGGCCTGCAACCCGGCCATCGCGCCACCGCCGTCGCTGGCGGTGGCCATCACCTTGCCGCGGATCCCGGCCAGGCGCAGCACCTGCTGCTCGTCCATCGCGCCACCCCAGTGCAGGGCGGTCAGCTCGCCGAGGCTGTGCCCGACGGCGGTGTCGGCCTCGATGCCGAGCCCGCGCAGCACCCGCAGCGCGGCCAGCGAGCCGGTGACGATCCGGGGCTGGGCCACCTCGGTGGCCACCTGGTCGCCGCCGGTGGGCAGGCCCGCGGTCTGGAAGATCTCCTCGGCGGCGGTGAACCGGCGCCGGATCGCGCCGACCGCCCCGCGGCCGGAACCCTGGCCGGGGAACAGGAAGGCGATCTTCGGGGTGGCGTTGCGGTTGCCGGCGTAGATGCCTTCCGAGGCGCTGAAGACGCTGGTCTCCCCACCGTCGAGGCGGCCGCGCAGCCGGTCCAGCTTGCGTGCGGCGTCGTCGGGGTTGGTGGCCACGATCGCGGCGCGGGCGGCGCCGCCGGAGAGCTCACCGGCGAGCGTGCCCGCCAGGTCGGTCAGCTCGGCCATGGACAGCTTCGCCGCGACGGCGACCAGCTCGGCCACGCGGTCGCGCAGCTGGGTCAGGTCCTCGGCGTCGAGCAGCAGCAGTTCGGCGTCCTGGCGGCCGGTGACCAGCGCGCGGGTGCGCTCGTCGAGGTCCTCCCGGCGCTCGATGGCCGGGCCCTGCTCGACGGTGACGTGCGAGTTGATGCCGCCGAAGCCCATCGCCGAGACACCGGCGCGGATCTCCTTGCCCGCCGGGAAAAGACCCGCCTCGCGCGGCACGTACATGGTGGCGTCGTCGGCGGTGAGCAGCGGGTGCGGCTCGTTCTGCCCGGTGCCCGGCGGGATCACCTGGTGGTAGACCGCCAGCGTCGCCTTGATCAGCCCGGCGATGCCGGCGGCGGCCTTGGTGTGGCCGAAGTTGCCCTTGATGGTGCCCAGCGCCGCCTTCTCCGCCGTCGGGTCGGCGTCGCGGCGGGCCCCGGACAGCGCGATGATCTCGGTCTCGTCGCCGAGCGCGGTGCCGGTGCCGTGGCCCTCGAAGTAGGAGACGGATTCCACGCCGTACCCGGCGCGCTGGTAGGCGCGGGTCAGGGCGAGGCGGTGACCGGCGGCCTCCGGCCGGGTGATGCCGCCCTTGCCGTCGGAGGAAACGCCCCAGCCCGCCAGCGTCGCGTAGATGCGGGCGCCGCGGGCGATCGCGTCCTCCTCGCGCATCAGCACGACCATGCCGGAGCCCTCACCGGGCCAGAAGCCGTTGGAGTCGGCGTCGTAGACCTTCATCTCGCCGGTGGCCAGCGCGCCGGTCTTGGCGAAGCCGATCACCTCGAACGGGTCGATCGAGAGGTCCACCCCACCGGCGAGCGCCACGTCCACGTCGTGCTCGACCAGCGCGTTGGCCGCGGTCACGATGGACAGCAGCGAGGAGGAGCAGGCACCGTCCACGGTGAACCCGCCGCCGCCGAGGTCGAAGTAGTTGCAGATGCGCCCGGCGATGGTGTTGGCCAGGCCACCGGCCAGGGTGTCCTCGTTGATCTCCGGGAACGGCGCCTTGTACTGGACCTCCAGCTCCCCGAGGAAGGTGGCGACGTCCTCTTCGCCCCAGCCCTTCTCGGCCAGCGCGGCGGCCACCGTGCGGCGGACGTACGGCCAGCGCAGGCGCATGATGTTCGCCCGGGAGAACTCACCGGTGAGGCTGTTGCCCAGGACGACGCCGGTGCTCAGCTTCGGCAGGCCCTCCCCGTCGGGGAAGCCCGCGTCGGCGAGCGCCCTGGCGGCCACGTCCAGCGCCAGCCAGTGGGTCATGTCGGTGGTCCGGAAGGTGCTGCCGGCCACCTTGTACTTGACCCGGTCGAACTCGAAGTCCCGCAGCACCGCGGCCTTCTCGGCGTAGAACCGGTCCGGCGCCTCGGGGTCGGGCGAGAAGTAGTCCTCGCGGTTCATCCGCTCGTCGGGTAGCCGGCGGAAAGCTCGCCGCCCCGCCAGCACGTTCTCCCAGAGCTCGTCCGGAGAACTGGCGTCGGGGTAGCTGAGACCGATGCCGACAATCGAAATCCGCTCAACACTCACGCCGCACTCCCCATCAGTCCTTATTTCTCGTCACCGCGAGGTACACACGATCGAGATCCAGCATGCAGCGGCGGATGGACGGCGTCTTCTCCCATTGTGCCCAGCGCCGCAGGGCCCTTCGCGCAGGTCAGCGGGGCTCGAGCGAGCTTCTTCCGTCGTCCGCCGTGCATTCTTCACGCCGCGGCCGTAGTTCGCTCACCCCGGCACCGGGAACGGCAATACCGGAGAAGGCGGGGCTCTCCTCAATTGCCGGAACCCGCCGAATGCCTTCACCGGCGGAAAACCCGCCCGTAGCATCCGCAGTGCGACAGCCCCGCCGGCATTCCGGGGGCCTCTGGCACGAAATCCGGGAGAGATCAGATGGAGAAACGCTGCCCCTACGCACTGGACACCACCGGCCGGGACATCCACGCCGAAGCCGACGGCCTGCGCAAGCAGGGCGCGGCGGTGCAGGTGGAACTGCCCGGCGGGGTGGTGGTGTGGTCGCTGAACGGCTACGCCGAGATCAAGCAGGTGCTCACCGACCCGCGGGTCACCAAGAGCGCGCGCAACCACTGGCCGGCGTTCATCAACGGCGAGATCCCGCGTGACTGGGAGATGATCAGCTGGATCGCGATGGACAACATGGTCACCGCCTACGGCAAGGACCACGTCCGGCTGCGCCGCCTGGTCGGCAAGGCGTTCACCCGCCGCCGCACCGAGGCGATCAAGCCCCGCATCCACGAGCTGACCGAGCTGCTGATCGGCGCGCTGGAGCAGGTGCCCGCCGGCGAGGTGGTCGACCTGCGCGAGCGGTTCGCCTACCCGCTGCCCGCGATGCTGGTCGCCGACCTGATCGGGATGGGCGAGGCGGCGCGGCAGAGCACCGCCAAGGTGATCGACATGATGGTGGACACCACCGTCACCCCGGAGCAGGCCCAGGCCATCCTCGGCGGCTGGCGCGGCGCGATGGCCGAGCTGATCGCCGAGAAGCGGGCGAACCCCGGTGAGGACATCACCAGCGACCTGATCGCCTCCCGCGACGAGGACGGCACGCGACTGTCCGAAGAGGAACTGACCGACACCATCTTCGCCATCCTCGGTGCCGGTTCGGAGACCACGATCAACTTCTTCGACAACGCCATCACCGCGCTGCTGACCCACCGGGACCAGCTGGACCTGGTCACCAGCGGGCAGCTGTCGTGGGACGCGGTGATCGACGAGACGCTGCGCGTGGAGTCGCCGCTGGCGCACCTGCCGCTGCGGTACGCCGTGGAGGACATCGAGCTGGACGGCGTCACCATTCCCAAGGGTGACGCGCTGCTGGTGAACTACAGCGCCATCGGCCGCGACCCCGCCGTGCACGGCGACAGCGCCGACGTCTTCGACATCACCCGCGAGGACAAGGACCACCTGTCGTTCGGCCTCGGTCCGCACTTCTGCCTCGGCGCCGGCATCGCCCGCGCGGTGGCGACGATCGGCCTGTCCACGCTGTTCGCCCGCTTCCCCGAGCTGGACCTGGCGGTTCCGCGTGAGGAACTGCAGCCGCTGCCGACCTTCATCATGAACGGGCACCGCTCCCTGCCGGTGGTCCTGAAGCCCGCCGCCTGACCGACCCGTGGAGGGGGGGTTCTCCCCCGAGGTCCGCCGGGAAGAAAAACCCCCCAGCGCGAGTTTTTTGT
>NZ_JBWKKF010000013.1:0-99847 GCF_056431745.1 Amycolatopsis sp. NPDC045836
CCAGTGGTAGGGCGACCTTGAACACCCCGTCGGCGAGGTTCGACAACGCGGAGGAGAACCACAGGCGCCAGTAGGCACCCCCCAGTTCGATCACGCCTGGAGGATGCCACGGCTGAAGCTCTGCACCTGCCGCATCCACCCAGCGGCACCGGGGTGGGCGCGGCCGGTCCGGCGGTGCCGGTCAGGCCGAGTCGATGACCCGGTGCCGGCCGTTCTCCAGTTGCTTCGGGTGCCGCTCCAGCGTGCTGACCTCCTCGGTCTTGCGCGGTGGCCGGTCGTTCGCGATCAGCACCGCTATCCACGGCACCGGCACCGAAGCGGCGAGCAGGACCAGCGCCAGCCACCAGGTGCCGTGGAAGAGCCCGGCGAGGACCAGGCACGGGATGCGGCACGACATCAACAGCAGGTACCGGCGCTTGCGGGCGGCGAGTTGCTCCTCGTACGAAGGGGCAGCGCCGGTGATCAGCACAGGCGCGGCGCCGGTCGTCGTCATGGCGGTTCCTTCCGGTCGGCCGGATCGGTCCCGCTTCCGCCCAGCGAAGACCTCAGGGGAGTCGGCCTGCGAGCGGAAACGGGAGAGTGGGGGCCGGTACGGGGGTCGCCTCTCGGCGAGTGGCACGACACGGCTCCGGCGTGACCGGTATTCCGTGAAGGCAAGGGGTGAGGCCCGGGGACACCACCGTACCGACAGTCAGTACAACGCTTGGGCGGTGCAGGTGTTCCGGCCGCGGGGCCCTGGAACATGTGACGTCCATCCCGTCGCCGCCCCGCACCGATGGCGCTGGAGCCGTGTGTTCCGCGCGAGCGGGCCACGCGGCGAGACAAGAAGGCAGATGGCGATGGCGGCCTCGAGACCCGCTGGTGACCGGGCGGGGTGCTGTACGGGTGCACCGCGGTGGCATTGGCGAATTGCCCGGGGAGTAGCAGTTGTGAATCTCTGATGCGCCTGGGTTTTGCCCCTTGCGGCGTACGTACGTATCTTTCGCTCGTGTATTACTTCGGGGCCAGCGCGATTGACAACACTTGCGCCGGTGGTTCAAAGTGACTTCATCTCGACAAGACCCGGGATCCCGCAAAGCGAGGTGAAATTTTCAAAAGCTCCGGTGCTGCGCACGGTGTTCGGGTGGATCGAAGCGCTGCGGCAGTCAGGGCCCGGGTACTCGGCGACCGCTGCGGGCCCACACCCACCGGGCCGGGCAGGGTGACGGTGGCGGCACCCGTAACAGTCCAACTGCACGGCTGCCCGCCTCAGCAATGCGGTAGGTGTGCCGACTCACTCAATGTGGTGGTTTCTCGTTAGGCCATACGTGGATGACCGCACGCGGTGGACCACTTTCAGTCCGCACTTTTCGCGCAAGCCGCCGTCGCACGCACGTCTCGGCGTCCCTCCTGGCGGGACATCTCCGGCCTACGCAGCACGCTGAACAGCAGAAAGTCGCCGCAACACCCGCAGGGAAGCCAAAGATACCGCGCCGAGCTGGAGGAATCGCTTCTGACACCGAGTGCAAGTTGATCTTGGAAGACCTTTATGAACCTGTTGCCGCCCATCGGTGTCCTGGACCAGGCTCCCTCCATGACCAACGAACCACCTGCGGGTAGCTGGGTGCCCATCGAGGACACCCGCGGATTTCCCGCAGTGATCAACCGTGAAGGCGCCTGGGTTCCCCCTCCCCTCCCCGCAGACTTCCACCTGCACTCGCGGACCCATCGAGCGCTCGCTTCCGCGGAACAGGCGCTGGGACGGCTCGATGAGGCCGCCAACCGCCTCCCGGACCGATCCGGGCTGAAGCGGTCGACCCTGCTCCGCGAAGCGCAGAGCTCAGCGGCTCTGGAGAACCACCACGTGGCCCTGGAAGAGCTCCTGATCGCCAAGGTCCGCTCGAAGGTCACCGAGAGCAGCGTCGCCCCGGTCGTCCAGTACCTCAGTGCGACCGAGCAGGCGTTCACCGCGGTCCAGGACGGCGCGCCGGTCGACTTGGGACTCCTGCGCCGCATCAGCAATCTGCTCGTCCCCGCCACCCGTGGTCAGCCCCTGCCCGATTGGCGGCAGGACCTGACCTGGCTCGGCGGCGCGACAGCCGACACCGCGGTGCTGCTCCATGTTCCCCCGGGACCGCACCTGCGGGAATGCGCCGAAGACTGGCAGGCGTGGAACAGCGCCGAGCACGACATCCCGCTGGTCGGGAAACTGGGCCTTGGGCACCACCGCCTGGAGCTCGTCCACCCCTTCGCCGGCGGGAACGGCTACATCAGCCGCGCCTACGTCAACCTCGAACTCGTCGCGAGCAAGGTACTGCGCGACCCCGTTCTGCCGTTGTCAGTCTGGTTCGAACGCAAACGCGACGACTACCACACGATCCTGCGGCACGCGGTCCTCAGTGGGAACTACGAGGATTTCCTGATGTTCTTCGCCCACGGGATACGCAGGCTGTGCGAGGAGCAGATCGACCTCATCAAGAGGATGGAAGACCTTCGCGCCCAGCACCTGGCGGCGACTGAACGCAGCGGAGGCAACGCCGCCAGAGTCGCCGGCGGCCTCATCAGCGAACCCGTGACGACGAACAAGGACATCGCCGAACGCTACAACATCTCCCGGAAAGGCGCGACCGACGTGGCACGGCAGTTGTTGCGCAAGGGTTTGCTCGAGGAATACCAGCCCGGGGCGCGCCGGAACAAGATCTACGTGTGCCGCCCGGCCCTGGACCTGCTCATTTTGTGCGACCCCGCTCCGCCCGCGAAAGACCGTGCGGTTTTTGAAACCGACAACTGAACACGCATTGCCCTCCATCCCCGCCACTCATCTTTTCCGGAGAATCCCATGTATTTTCCGTCTCGACGCCACCAGCCGCGACACGCCGCTCCCCGGCGGCGAGTAGTACCTCCCGTTCGCTGGGTCGGTGCCGTGGTGCTCGTGCTCTTGACGCTGTCGCTCCTGTTCCGAGGCTAGATCCGTGGCTTCTCGAGCTGCTGGGGCAAAGGTGCTCCGTCCGGGGTGGCGAGTGCTGCCCGCACCTGGTCGGCGCGTCGCTCGTCCACGTCGACCAGACAGGCCAGGGCGTTGCTGAACGCCCGGCGAGCCTGGCCAGGAGCCTCGGTTCGCCACAGGGCCGTGCCCAGGGCGATGTGCACGTCGGCCCGTTCGGATCGCCGCATCCGCCGGCCCGCTGTGCTCGCGAAGTCCACGGCTTCGGTGAGTACCGCGACCGCGCTGCCGGCGTGACCGGCGGCCAGCTGCACCACGCCGATGCGCCACTGGGTCAGGGCCTTCTCCCGCGGGTCGCTCAGCTGCTGCTGGGCGGCAAGTGCGGTGTAGAGGGCATCGAGGGCCCGGTGCAGCCGTCCCCGAGCCAGGTACAGCCTGCCGAGTTCGGTGGCCACGGCGGCTATCTCGTGCCGGTCCCCGGCTTCCCGCCGTACGGACAGGGCGCGGATCCATTGCGCTTCAGCTCGCTGATGCTGATCGCGGCGCTGGGCGGCCTGTGCGCTGAGGCCGAGCAGCCGAGCCAGAACATCCGGTTTCCGGCTGCTGATGGCGGCGTCTTCGCCGGAGTCGGACAATCGGGCTTCCCACCCGGGGTCTTCCTGCCGCGCCGCGAACGGCCACCATGCTGACACCAGCTCGGTCGCACGGTCGTGCTCGTGGTGCCGGCTCAGCGCTTCGGCCAGCCGGGGAATGAGCTCGTGGTGTCGCTGCAGCCAGGCCAGCGGCGAGCTCGATTCCGAGTGGGCCGAGCTCTGCTCAGCTGCCTCGATTTCCTCCAGTGACGAC
Source organism: Amycolatopsis sp. NPDC045836 (assembly GCF_056431745.1). Classification (NCBI taxonomy): domain Bacteria; kingdom Bacillati; phylum Actinomycetota; class Actinomycetes; order Pseudonocardiales; family Pseudonocardiaceae; genus Amycolatopsis; species Amycolatopsis sp. NPDC045836. The sequence continues at coordinate 3,770 of NZ_JBWKKF010000013.1, forward strand.
CTGGCGCCATCCACCAAGTGGCGCGCGAGGAGAACGAGTGGCGCAACGACGGTGGGTGCACCGGTCGCCGGCGCGCTCGCGCGTCCCCGGTCCGTGAGTACGGCACGGTCGTCGTGGCGATCGATCAGCCGACGGTCGGCCAACTGCGCACAGCTGCCGCTGACCTGCTCTTCCGGCAGGTTCGTGGCCGCTGCCAGCAACTGGGTGGCCACCGGAGCGTCGAGGGCCACCAGGATCGCCAGCAGCGTGTCAGCGATGCCGGTTGACCTGTCGCCGGCATTCGCTCGCTCGTCCACCACCAGCCAGACCCTCTCCTCAGCCAAGCCCCGACTCTCAGCTGCAGTTCGCGGCGTCGCACCCCCGCAGGCCGGCCTCCTCGATCACTCACTCGTGTGACGACAGCGCACGCTGCTCCTGAGTCAACCATCCCATCCCGGTGCCGTGCACCCTCCCAACGGCTTGGTTTCTGAGTCGTTCGGCGGACGGATTCGTTCCACATGAAGATCATCTTTGTTCCACAAGAAGATCGTCGGTGTCAACCGCGGGAGTCTGTGCAGGCCAGGCCCACCCGGAGGCCGCTTCTTCACGGCCTGCCGCCTGGCCGCCTCGCCGCGACCGCGCTCCTGGTGCGCCGGAAGGTGTTCGAGCGCAGGCGGGGAGCGCCCCGGCAAGTGAACGGCGCGTCACGCAACGTGGCATGAGGCGGAGCCCCGATGTTCGAGGGCGCAGACCGCGGCGGTGCTTCGGCGATGCCGCGGGCAAGCTCAGACCGGGTTGCACCAGGAGCGTTGGCGAAGCTGCCCCGCGGTGGCCAAGGCGGTCCGCTCGGCGTTGTCCGATCTCTGCGGCTGCGCCGTTCTCCACGAGACGATGGCCCGCAGTCCGAGCACTCGGCGAATGGCCGGTCCAGCGCCGAAGCAGGTCGTTGCGCGCAACGCCGAGCAGCGCACGGACACTCGAGAAGTCCGCGGGCCCGGAGCAGCCTCGACCGCCGCTGCGACCCTGGCGATCGACTGGCGGCTCGTGCGGGTCACCCGCCACGTCCTCGGCAAGACCGGCACCCACCGAGGCGGAATGGGCCGAGTTCGAACGGCACTTCACCCTGCGCAAGGTCGCCTACGGCAACTGCAACGCCCCTACGGCACACCCCGCGCGCAACGAACACGCCTGCGTCCGCTGCCCCATGCTGCGCACCGAACCCAGCCGCCTGCCCCGGCTGCGCGCACTGGAGGACAACCTCACCGAGCGCGTCGCCGAGGCCCAGCAGCACACTGAACGGCTCGTCTCCGCTGGCATCACGGACCTTCCGCAGGCACTTGAACAGCCACTCCCGGCAAGCGAGACCGACCCGCGGGCGGGCGCCCCGCCGGTCGGCCTCGGCCCCCACGGCCCGCACGCCTCACCGGCCACACGACAATGTGGACCTGGGATATTGCCTGCAGGCGGTCATCGCCTGCGAACCCGTGCTTCGCGACTTGGCCGACACCATCGCGGAGGCGCGCATCGCGCCCCTCGACCAGCACCTGTCGCTGTTGCCCATGACCGACGCGTTCTTCGACGCGGTCACCGTCCCCGGGGCTCCGAAACTCGACGGATTCCGGAAGGCTCCTGCTGGCTTCGGCAGTGCGCTGGCAGCGTGTTCGGCGAAGGGCCCCGCGGCTTACGTCGAGGCCGAGTTCTTTGGCGGAAACGGCACCCAGATCGCGCAGGTATGGAAAAATGGGAAGGTGGTCCTCGGCCCCCTGCATCTGGCGGAGGACGAACCATTCCCGGTCATCGGTAGCCCGATCTCCCTGATCGCGACACGCCGCCTCCGCACTTGACTTGAGGCAGGGAAACGAGCCGGGACCGGAGTACGCGAATGGACCCGCGCACCGGCCGGCGGCGGAGTCGGCCGCGCGCAGATCGCCGAGATCGGGCAGGCGGGCGGCCAGGGCGCGCTCGGCGTGTGTGGGCGCCCCGGGCGTGCCGGGCACCCGGGGTCCTCAGTGCCGGTTGCCGGGCGGGCGCGGTAACCGGATGGATTGGCTGTGCCGGAAGATGTCGTGCGGGTCCCAGGTGGCTTTGACCGCCTGCAGCCGCGGGTAGTGGTTCTTGTAGTACAGCGCCGACCACGGCACTTTCGAGGTGTTCCACGCCGGGTCGCTGATGTCGACGTCGGCGTACCCGATGTAGCAGCCGTCGGTGTCCGCCCCGGGTGCGGGGACACCGCCGGTGCCGCGGTAGACATCGGCGTAGAACTTCCGGATCCACCCCAGGTGCTTGGCGTCGTCTTCGGGATCGGTCCAGTAGGTCTGGTACTGCAGCTTCAGCACCGAGTCGCGCTGGGCCACGGCTGTGTCGGCCGGTTTGTTGACGTTGCAGCCGTAGGAATCGACCTGGAGCAGGGCTTCCTTGTTGTCGTAGCTGGTATCGGTGAGGTGTTTGCGGAAAGCGGCGATGTGGCGGGGCGTGAACGCGGTGCGGTGGTATGCGGACTTGTACTTGCCGCGCCGGTTCTCCCCGGAACTGTTGAGCGTCTGGGTGGCCTGGATCCACGGCATCGTCCGGCCCTGGACCGTCAGCGGCTGGATCGGGGCGTGCTCGCCCACCTGCAATCCGTACTGCCCGGCCTTCGCCGTGACCCCGCCCAGGATCGCCTGGTAGAACGCGGCCAATTTCGCGGAGCTGTCGTTGCCGGTGGCATCGAGCTGCACCACCAGCCCCAGTTCCTTCTTGCTGGCGTGGGTGAGCTGCAGGATCGCGAACAGGCCGGCGTAGGGGTCGTCCGGTGCGGAGTGGGCGGCGAAGAAGTTGCCGTAGTTGTTCACCAGCCGGGTGAACCCCTCCCCGTCATTGGTGAGCAGTTCGCTCCAGCTGAACTGGGCGCCGCTGAGGATCACGTTCTTCGGGGGCTGGGGCAGATCGCGCAGCCAGTAGCGGGTGACCACGCCGAAGTTGCCGCCGCCGCCCCCGGTGTGGGCCCACCACAGTTCCCGATCGGCCGAGCCCGCGGCATCGTCGCGGCCGACGGTCACCGCCTTGGCCTTCTTGCCGTCCGGCACGACCACGACCTCCACCGCGTGCAGGTAGTCCACGGTCAGGCCGAACTGACGCGACAGCAGCCCGAAACCACCACCGCAGATGTGCCCGCCGGCGCCCACGGAATAGCAGGACCCGCCGGGCAGCGTCACCCCGTGGGGCGGTAGAGGTGGTTGTTCATCCGCCAGTTCGTCGCACCCGCTTCCACGCAGTACGCGCTCCGGCCGGCGTCCCAGTAGACCCGGTCGAGTCCGCTGAGATCCACGATCACCTTCACCTCGTCGTTGCAGACGAAATTCTCGTAGCAGTGTCCTCCCGACCGTACGCTGATGCGCTGCTTCTTGCCCACGGCCTCGGTGACCACGTCCACCACGTCCTGCGTGGACCCGACGAGGGCCACCACCTCGGGCTTGGCGACCCAGCGCTGGTTGAAGCCCTGGCTCAGCGCCTCATAGCGCTGGTCTTCACGGGTGATTCTGACCAAGGACATCGTCGGCCTCCGACGTTGATGGGAATTCCGGTGACAGGCATCCGGCTGGACGCGGACTTTCGCCCCCTGGCGCGTCCCGGCCGGGTGTGGACGCTCAAGAGACGGAGATGGACGTGCCTTCCTCGACCCTCATGCCGGTGAAGGTGTTCAACGAGTCGTGGCGGGCGGCCCCGTGGCAGCCATGCCCGCGGTGGATTCCCAGCGCACGGTCGGTGAGGTTCTGCACCACGGACTCGGTCCGGACGTCGAAGCAACCGCGGGGATCGTCGTAGTGCCTGCCGTTGATGATCACGGTGCCCTCAGCGGCACTGGCGGCGCCGCCAGTGCGGTGACCACGGCTGCCGGCGTGGCGAGCAGGGTGCGTCGCATGGAATGTTCTCCTATGAGCGTGTGTGGCCGGGCATCCTCGACGTCCGGACTCGTACGCGAGCCGCGCACGACTCCGGATAGCCGCCCTCGGCACCACTATGCGGTCACCCACCCGCACGGGCCTCCCCCACAGGAGACCCACTCCTGGACAGGCCCGTCCGCGGTCGAACACAGCAGAAGAAGGACCCGGGACGGTGACACTTCGTGAGCGGAATACCGCTCTGAACGAGAACGGTGGTGCATTCAGCGGCGAGGTGCTGTGGATCGAGCCGCCCGGGGCCTCGATGCCCGGGTCCTCACGGGCCGTTATGCGGAGGTGGTGCGAGTTCCTCCGGCGTGGACCCGGATTGTGACAAGGTGCGTGCCATGACGCCGGACGACGCACGCGATGCCAGGTTCTCGAAACCCTCTTTCGGGAAACGCGGTTACGACTCGGCCGCGGTCGACGCTCTGGTCACGCGCATCGAGCAGACCCTCCGCGGCACCGACCGCCTGACCGCCGCCGAGGTGCGCGAATCCTCGTTCGGCAGAGCCCCGGCCGGGCAACGCGGTTACCGCGAGGACGACGTGGACACCTTCCTCGACGCCGCCGAAGCGGAACTCCGCCGACGCGAAGAATCCGCCCAGCGCGCTGCTTCTGCCCAGTTCGCCCCTCCGCTCGAGCGGTCGCGCGGAGGTTGGTGGCGCCGGGGCTGAATGGTTCGTCAGGGCGGTGCCTGCGCGCTCGCCGCGGTGTCCGGCCGGGTCTCGGCCGGTCGGCGTTCGCCCCACAGGACGAGGATGACGGCGACGATGATGAGCGCCCCACCGGCCAGGATGCCGGGTGTGAGGTGCTCGTCGAGGAGGAGCCAGCCCAGTAGCAGCGCGATGGCCGGGTTGACGTAGGCGTAGGTCGTGGCCACCGAGACCGGGGCGTGGGTGAGCAGCCAGATCAGCGAGCCGAACGCGAGGATCGAGCCGGGGCCGATCAGGTAGAGCAGCGCCCACCAGGAGGCACCGGACCAGCTCGCCGGGTTCGGGTCCTCACCGGCGAGCAGGCCGATGGCGATCAGCAGGGGACCGGCCACCAGCATCTGCACCCCGGCGGACAGCAGCGCGTTGCCGGGCAGTCGCACGCGCGGTGTGCAGAAGGAGCCGATCGCTTCGGCGATCGCGGCCGCCAGCACGATGACCAGGCCGGTGAGGGCCACCGGCCCGCCCCAGCCCGACGGCGCGAGCAGGACCGCCACGCCGCTGAACCCGGCGAGCAGGCCCCAGAGCACCACCGGCCGGGGGCGTTCCCTGGCGACCAGCCGGAACACCGCCACCCACAACGGCATCGAGGCGATCACGAGCGCGGCCACGCCGGAGGGCACGGTGCGCTCCCCCAGGGTGAGCAGGCCGAGCCCGCCGCCGATGATCAGCACCCCGATCACCGCGGCACCACGCAACTCCTGGCGGTTCACCGGGAACCAGCGGCGGGTGCGCGCCACGCACCACCCGTGCAGCAGCACCCCGGCGACCAGGAACCGGATCCCCGCCCCCGACAGTGGCGGGATCGTCTCCACCATGACCCGGATGGCCAGGTAGGTCGAGCCCCACACCAGGTAGAGCACCAGCAGGTTGGCCCCGATCAGCCAGCCGGAACCGGGAGGGCGGGCCTGGCCGGTCACTCACACCTCCAGGTCGCGGGCGATCGCGCGCAGCAGCAGGGGACGGGCGGTGCTCAGGTAGAAGTGGTCCCCGGGGAGCAGGCGCCGCCGGAACCCGGCGCTGGTGTGCTCGGCCCAGTCGTCGAGGTCGGCCGCCGCGACGGTCGGGTCGTCGCGCCCGGCGAACGCGGAAATGGGCAGGTCGAGTGGTGGTCCCGGCTGGTGGTCGTAGGTTTCCGCGAGCGCGTAGTCGGCCCGCAGCCGGGGCAGCAGGACCTCGCGGCTGCCCGGGTCGGCGAGCAGGCCCGGCGGGACACCACCGAGTTGCTCGACCTTGGCGACGAATTCGTCGTCGGAGAGGTGCCGCTGCTCGTCGTGCTGCTTCGCCGCCCGGGACGGGGGCACGCTGCCGGAGACGAACAACCTCATGGGCGCGTTCCCGGCGGCAGCCCTGGTTCTGGCCAGTTCGAAAGCGACCACCGCTCCGACGCTATGACCGAACAGGGCGTGCGGCAAAGCGGCGGGTTCACCCGCCAGGGTGTCGACGAGCTCGGCCATCCGGTGGCGGGGTGCGGCGTCGTTGCCGTCGCGGCCGGGCAACCGCACCGGCCGCACGTCGAGACTCGCCGGCGCGTCCTCGCGCCACCCCGCGTACGCCGAAATCCCGCCACCGGCGTGCGGCAGGCAGTACAGCGTCACCGGCGTCATGAGGTCTCCCCCGTCAGCGCGGCGGCGAGGCCCCGCACGGTGGGCCGGCGCAGGAAGGTGCCCAGCGGCACGGTCGAGCCCAGTTCCTGGCCGATGCGGTTGATCAGCCGGGCCGCCTGCAGTGACGTGCCGCCGAGGTCGAAGAAGTCCTCGTCCGGGCCGACGCCGGGTACGCCGAGAACCCTGGCCACCAGCTCCCCCATGGCTCGCTGCTCGGGCGGGAGCTCCCCGCTCGCGGCCGGTGTCGCGGTGGTGTGCTCGGCCAGCAGCGCGGCGCGGTCGACCTTCCCGCTGGGCGCTTGCGGCAGTGACGGGCGCGGGTGCACCGCGGCGGGCACCAGGTGCGCGGGCAGCCGCTCGCCCAGCCAGGCACGCAGGTGACCGCCGTCCGGGTCGGCGCCGTTCTCGGCGACGACGAAGGCTTCGAGCCTGGCCGGGGTACCGACCGCGCAGACGACCGCCTGCCGCACGTCCCGGTGGCCGCGCAGGGCGTCTTCGACCTCACCCGGTTCGACGCGGAAACCGCGGATCTTGACCTGCTCGTCGAGGCGGCCGAGGAACTCCAGCGCGCCGTCCGCGCGCTGCCGGACCAGATCGCCGGTGCGGTACATCCGGCCGCCGCCGGGGTGGAACGGGTCCGGGACGAACCGTTCGGCCGTCAGCTCGGGCCTGCCGTGGTAACCGCGGGCCACCCCGGCCCCGGCGACGTGCAGTTCACCGGGCATCCCGGCGGGCACCGGCAGTCCCTCGCCGTCGAGCACGTGCACGCGGACGTTGCTCAGCGGACGGCCGATCGGGATGCCGCGTGCGACGTCCCCGGTGGTGACGCGCCAGGAGGTGACATCGACGGTGGCTTCGCTGGGCCCGTAGAAGTTGTGCAGTTCGGCCGTCGTGCGCTCGAAGAACCGGGCGCACAGCGCGGAGGTGAGTTCCTCGCCGCCGGAGAACACGTAACGCAGCCGGGGGCAGTCCGCGAACCCGGGCTCGAAGTCGAGCAGCACGTCGAGCAGGCTCGGCACCAGGCCGAGCGCGGTGACCTGCTCCTCGGCGAGCACCTGCATCAGGTAGGCCGGATCGCGGTGCCCGCCGGGTTTGGCCAGCAGCAGCCTGCTGCCGGCCAGCAGCGGGGCGAAGATCTCCCAGACCGAGATGTCGAAGCTCAGCGAGGTCTGCTGCAGCACCGTGTCGGCCGGGCCGAGGCCGAAGGTGCGCTGGTCCCAGCACATCCGGTTGACCACCCCGGCGTGTTCGACTTCGACGCCCTTGGGCCGCCCGGTGGAGCCGGAGGTGTAGATGACGTAGGCGAGGTCCCGCGCGGTGGCCCGCCGCGGCGGATCGGGCTCGGGTTCGCCGCCGCCGAGGTCGAGGTCGTCCAGCGTGAGCAGCAGCCGGTCCCGGTCCGGCAGCCATTCCCGCATCCAGTCCTGGGTGCACACGATCCGGGCGCCGCTGTCCTCGATCATGTAGGCCAGCCGCTCGGCCGGGTAGTCCGGGTCCAGCGGCAGGTAGGCGGCCCCGCTCTTGAGCACCCCCAGCACCGACACGATCATCTCGGCCGAGCGCTCCAGGCAGACACCGATGAGGTCGCCGGGGCCGGCGCCGTGCTCCCGGAGCAGTTTCGCGAGCCGGTTGGCCCGGTGGTTCAGCTCGCGGTAGCTCACCGTCTCACCGGAGGCGGCCAGCGCGGGGGCGTCCGGGTGAGCACGTACGGCTTCTTCGAACAGCTCGTGCACGCACCGGTCTTCGGGGAAGTCCGCCGCGGTGTCGTTCCACTCCGGTCGTGTCCGGCGCGCGGCCAGCTCCCCCGGTGCTGGGCCGGGTGTGGTCGCCCGCCGTGGTCCGGCGGGCACGGTGACTTCCGGCCCAGCCAGCCGGCCCGGCGGGCCGGGCAACCCCGGCATCGCCACGGCGTGGCGGTAGCAGTCCGCCGTCCCGGACTCCTCGGTCAGCCCGAACGCGCCGTGCACCTGGATGGCCCGCAGGCACGCACGCACGCTGTCGCGGGCCGCGGCGGCGAGCAGCATCGTCGTGTCCGCGCCGGCCTGGCTTCCGCTGCCGGCGGCCTCGCACAACTCGGCCAGCCGGGCGGCAAGGGCGTCCAGGCGCACGACGTCCGCGGCCAGCGGCAGGCTCACCCCTTGGTAACCGGCGATGCGCTCGCCGAACTGCACCCGCTCCCCCGCCCTGGCCGCCGCCAGGCCGGTGGCCCGGCGCGCCAAGCCCAGCAGATATCCGGTGTGGCTCAGCGAGGTGCCCAGTGCCGGGTCGGCGGCGAGGGTGTCCGGTGGCAGTCCCGCCCGGCCGACTTCCTCGGCCAGTGCCACCGTTTCCGCTTCTCCCGCCCCGATCCCGCCGTCTTCTGCCGGGCGGGCCGGCGGCAACCAGCCCTCTCGGGTGCCGCGCGCACGCAGTGCGTCCGCGGGGTGTGCCGCGTGCGTCGCTTCGGTGGCCGCGTCGGCGAAACGGCGGCGGAGCTCCCGTCGCCAATCCACCGCCGGGCCGCTTCCGCCACCACCGGTGACCGGATCGAGCACCGCGGTGGCGACCGTGCCGAGCAGGATCTCCGAGGTGCCCGCGGCCAGGGTCAGCCCGGGGGCCTCGTGCACCGCGGCGGTGAGTGCGGAACCGGGCTCGGCGAGTTGCCAGTGCAGCAGTGCCACTTCCTGCGCGAGTTCACTGGCTCGCCACTTCGCCGCCGCGAGATCGGCGTCGGTGCAGTGCCCGGCGGCCAGCGATGCGACCGCGCGGTCCGACAGCGCACGGGCGGCTTCCAGATCGGTGTCCAGCTCGCGAAGCCGGTACCGGTGCGCGGTGTCGTCCGGCCGCAGCCGTGCGGCCAGCAGGTCCAGCCAGCGGCGGGCCCGGCCGTAGAAGCAGAGCCCGGTCCGTTCCGCGCCGAGCGCCCCGCCGATCAGCGGCCAGCCACCGCCGGGCTCGCCGATCACCGCACCGGCGTCCAGCGCGACCTGGTCGAAGGTGACCTTCGTGAAAGCTTCCGGGTTGAGCGAACCGACCCGCTCCACGGTCACGCCCGGCGCGTCCAACGGCACCAGGAACAACGTGATCGAGGTGAAGCGCCCGGCTCCGCCCGGTTGCGCGGAACCGGTGCGGGCCGCGCAGATGCCGTAGCCGGCGAGGTCGGTGCGTACGTTCCAGGTCTTGGTGCCGCTCAGCACCCAGCCGTCCCCGGCCGGTACCGCCGTCGTCCGCAGGGAACCCAGGTCGGAACCGGCCGAGGGTTCGCTGTAGAGCACGGAGAAGAAGACCTCCCCCGCGGCCATCGGCGGCAGGTGCCGCGTCCGCTGCCGGTCGGTGCCGGCGGCCAGCAGGGTCGTGCCCGCGTTCTCGATGGTGTTCACCCGTGCGGTGTCGGGGACACCGGCCAGCGCGAGCTCCTCCGCCACCGCCGCCGCGTCGGCGATGCCGCCACCGCGCCCGCCGTACTCGCGCGGCCAGTCCGGCGCGAGCAACCGCGCTCGTCCCAGTGCGCGGTAGGTGCGAGGGGCCCAGGGCAGGCCCCGCCCGGCGCAGTCCTCGGCCTCCGCCCGGTGCTCGGGTACCCGCAGGATTTCCCGGACCTCTTCCCGCAGCCCCGCCGTCGAGCGCACCATCATCGATCCACCTCCCCGTGCCCGGAACTCAGCTGTGCACCGCCGGCTTCACCGCTTCCATCAGCAGGTGGTACCCGAGGTGGTTCAGCGGTGGCAGGTCGCCGAGCAGGGTCTCCAGCGTCCGGACCGCACCGGCCACCTCGGCGGTCTCCAGCACGGAGTCGGCCAGCCAGGCCGAGAGCGGGATGTTGCCGCGCAAGGACACCGGGACCAGCCCGGCCACGGCGGTCAGCCGCTTGAGGTCGTCGGGCGAGAAGCTGTGCCACGGCGCCCGCAGTTCATCGCCCTCGCCGGTCCCGGTGAACACCAGTTCCTTGTTCTCCACGTCGGTGATGTCCACCGTGGCGAACCGGTCGGCCGAGCTGAACCGCTCGAACACGGAGTTCTTCACCCCGAGGATCAGCCGCCCGCCCGGCCGCAGCACCCGGCGGACTTCGCTGAAGACCCGCGGGTGGTCGGCAGGCGGCACGTGCATCAGCGCCAGCATCGACACCACCGCGTCGAAGGAGTTGTCCGGGAACGGGAGCGCGGCCATGTCGCCCTGCTCGAAGCGCACCTCGAGTTCGGCCTCGGCGGCCTTGCGCGCGGCCTGCTCGAGCATCGCTTCGGTCAGGTCGAAGCCGGTGACCGCTTTGGCCCGGCGGGCCACCGGGATGGTGATTCTGCCGGTGCCGCAGCCGATGTCGAGCACTTCGTCGTCGGCGGTGACCCGATCCAGCACGAACGAGATCTCGGTGTCGGAGAACGTGGCATCGAGCGCGGTGAAACCCGGGATCCGCTCGTCGTACTCACCGGCGATCCTCTGGTAGATCCCGGCGATCAGATCCTTCTGCTGACTCGTGTTCGCCTTCACGGTGTTCCTTTCTCGGTTGTGGCCGCCCAGCCGGAATGGCTAGGGGTCCCGGTGCAGCGGGCACGACAGGCAGCGGGGGCCGCCGCGCGCCCGGCGCAGTTCGGAACCGGGTATCCGGTGCACCCCGATCCCGTGCCGTTCCAGGTGGTCGTTGGTCAGTTCGTTGCTTTCGCAGGCGATCACTTCGCCCGGCGCGACGGCCAGCACGTTGCAGCCGTCGTCCCACTGTTCACGGCGGTGGTTCCCGCCGCCTCGCCCCGGCTCGAGCACCCGCAGTGCCGGGCCGCAGCGTGCCCACCGGCCGCCTGCCGAGCTCGGAGGACATCACCACGGCGTCCTTGTCCACAAAGGACACCAGGGTGTCCAGGTGGATCGTCGCCCTGGTCCGGGGCAGGTCCACCACCACGAGCCGGTCGCAGAGTTCACGGGTGAACAGTTCCTCCGCCAGTGCTTCCACCGCCGCCGCGCACGTCCGGTCGCCGACGCCGACGGCCGGCGCGCGGCCGGACAACACGAGCAGGTCGCCGCCCTCGATGGGCATCGACGGTGGCAGCGCCTGGTTCCAGCACCGCTCGGCGCGACCGGCGAACCAGGGGTGGTGCCGGTACAGGGCCGCGACGAGGTCGACCTCCCGCGCCCGCGCCCCGGTGCGCATCCGCCCCAGCAGGTAGCCGTCCCGGAACCAGGCGGAGGTGTCCCTGGTGAACATCTGGTTGGGCAAGGGATCCAGCAACCGCCACGGCCGATGCCGCCACAGGGAGCCGGTTCCCGAAATGCAGCGCGGGACCCCATCACTGGGAATTCCGCCCAGCAGACTTCGCACCAGCATTTCCGCGGGCGACTCCGCCAACCAGGAAACCACTTCGCCACGCGCCCGTGGCGGGACCCGCGCACCGGCCATGGCTTGCGCGGCCAGGTTCCTGCCGACTTCTTCGTCCCGGCAAACCTCGGTGAGCCCCTCACGCAAGTCCAGGACCGCGACCCCGCGAGAGCGCAATACCTTCGTGAAAGCCTCGTGTTCCTCCCCGGCCCGTTGCGGCCAGAACAATTCGTCGAACAGGAACTCGGCGTGGTCGTCCGGGGTCAGGGTATTGAGCTCCCCGTCCGGGCTGTGCACCAGTACCGCACGCAATTTCCCTGTCTCGGATTCCACGTTTTGCGCATTGAGCAGCGAACTCGATCTCACACCGGCTTCCTCCCCCGTGCCTGGGACTCGGGGAGCGGATAGACCTCGAACCGGCCGGGCAAACCCGGCCGTCACAGAAATAACGTTAATTACCCGTTCGTTGTAAGCAAAACACTATCCGTGGTTGGCCAAGGCCAGTTCCAGGCCGCGCCGCGAAACCGCTGGTTGCCTCGGGGACGAAATGATCAAAATGGCGATCACGGCCTTCGGAAACCCGGCACCTAGGCCGAATGGCGTGGGCAATCGGCAACGTCCGGCCGCGTGATGCGTGGCTGTGGCCAGCCGGTCGAGCCGACCAGCACCAGCCCGCACCCGACCGGCCGGCCCGGCACCGAGACGCATCTGGCGATCACGGCACCCGACTCCGGAAAGGCTGGCCCGCCATGGCCGTCGACGACACCGCGTGGCCCGCGCCGCCGCCCTGCTGCCCCCTGCGCCGAGCGCTCCCTGCTCACACTGCGCTTCACCCGCGAAGCCGCCCGGACATTACGATACGCCTACGACTAGGTATATGATATCCGCATGAACGTGTTGATCGTGGGAGCGGGACCGACGGGCATGACGTTGGCGTGCGGCTTGGCCGCGCAGGGTGTCGAGGTGCTGCTCGTCGACCGGGCTGCCGGACCTGCCGAGACCTCGCGGGCGAACATCCTGCACGCGCGTGGCGTCGAGGTCCTCGACCGGCTTGGCGCCCTCGGCGACCTGCGGGACCGGTCGCTCGAGCCCGCCGGCATGCGGATGCACGTCGGCGGCAGGCCGATCGCCACCATGCGGTTCCTGCCGGATCGGCGGGAGCGAACGCAGGCGTTGTTCGTGTCGCAGGCCTCGATCGAGGCCGAACTGCGCCGGCGGCTCACCGAGCTGGGCGTGCCCATCCGGTGGGGGACCGAGGTCACCTCCCTCGATCAGGCTCCGCCCGCCGACTGGGTGGTCGGGTGCGACGGTGCTCGCAGCACGGTCCGCGAACTCGCCGGGATCGACTTCCCCGGCGTGCCGGTCGCCGAGCGGTTCCTGCTGGCCGACGTCCACGCCGACTGGGACCGCGACCGCAGCGTGTCCGCCGGCTGGTACCACCGGGACGGCATGCTGCTGGCCATGCCCATGCCCGGCGCGCCGACCCTGTGGCGCCTCATGGCCGACGTACCGCACGACGGCCAGCGGCTCGCCGGCGACCAGGTGGTCGAGCAGTTGCGGCAACTCCTCGTCGAGCGCGCGGGTCAGTCGCCCGTCGGGATCCGCGAAACCGTGTGGGCCTCGGTGTTCCGCATTCACCGCCGGCTGGCGGCCGACTACCGCCGCGGCCGGGTCCTGCTGGCAGGCGACGCGGCGCACACCCACAGCCCGATCGGCGGCCAGGGCATGAACACGGGCATCGGCGACGCGGAGAACCTCGCGTGGAAGCTGGGTTTGGTGGTCCGCGGCCTGGCCGGCCCCGAACTGCTCGACACCTACGGCGCCGAACGCCGTCCACTGGCGGCGGACGTCCTGCGCAACACCACGGCGAACACGCGGCTGCTGCTGGGCGAGACGGCGCTCACGCGGTTCCTCCGGGACCGGGTGGTGGTGCCGCTGCTCGGCAGCCCGGCTGTGCAGCGCCGCGCCACCCGGGTGGCGTCGCAGTTGTGGGTCACCTATCGGCGCGGTCCGCTCGGTGGCCGCGGTCCGGCGCCGCGGCCGGGTGATCGCCTCCCGGATGGCGAATACCAGCGCACCGGCGGAACTCGGACACGGCTGCACGCGGAGCTCGGCCCGGCGTGGGCCTTGGTCGGCGGCTCGGCCGAGTTGCTGGCCGAGGCCCGCGAAGCGCTGGGCGAGGTGACCGGCCTGCGAGGGGAGGGCGACGCCTTGCTCGTCCGCCCGGACGCTCACCTCGCCTGGCGCGGCCGTGATCCGGCCGCGCTGCGGGATCGGCTGGCGGCGATGCTGCGGGCGCCGGGCGTTGGCACAATGCGGCCATGACTTCCGCACGCACCGGCCCCGGCCGTCCCCGCGACCCGCAGGCGGACGAGGCGATCTTGCGGGCCGCCGTCGAGCTACTGGTCGAGCGCGGTGTTGAGCGGACGAGCATCGAGCAGGTCGCCCGGCGGGCCGGGGTGGCGAAGGTGACCGTGTACCGGCGGTGGAGTTCGAAGGAAGAACTGTTCGCCCAGGCGCTGGAGTCCACGCGTGAGCAGGTCCGCGCGGTCGACGAGGTCGGCGGTCCGCTGCTCGACGTGCTCGAAGAGCTGCTGCCCCGGTGGGGTGAACTGCTGACCGACCCCGGCGTACGGGTGCTGACCGCCCGGATGATCGGCGCCGGGCCGGACCACCCGGAGCTGCTCTCCACGTACTGGCGCCACCACCTCGAGCCCCGCCGCGAGCGGGCCCGGGAGACCCTCGACCGCGCGAAGCGGGAGGGCTTGCTGCCGGCCCTCACGGATGTCGACATGGTGATCGACCTGATGTGGGGGGCCGTCCTGCACCAGCTGGTGCTGGCGCCCGGCGACCGCTCGGCTTCGGAGCTGACTGCCTACCTGCGCCGCATGCTCCGGCAGATGGGCATCGCCCTCCCGGAGTGAGCACCGGCCCGATCCACACCTACCGGCACCGTCCTGGCCGGGCTCCGCACCAACTGCGACCCCGAGGCCCACTACGCCGGAGAGGTCAGGCAGATGATGTGCGGCGGCTGGGTGTAGACCACTTCGTCGAGCGGGCAGCGGGTGCGGTCGACCTCGTTCTCGTGCACCGTGACCTGGACTTTCGCCGCAGGGTCTGCACAGGCGGTTTTCCGGGCGTCCGGAAGGGCGTCGTCGTAGGAGTCCGCCAGGCAGTCACCGGTTCGCACGTTGACTGCTGCTCATCGGCATGTTCTCCCGGAGGTCTCGGCCAAAGATCCTGGCAGCCGGGCAGACCTGGCTTACGCCAGCAAGGTCTACCGGTGACCTCGCAGCGATACCGCGCGGACGCTACCCGGGTGTCACACCGTGACACCCGGCTTCCGGTCCGGGACTGTCGCGGCCCAGGCTGCCATGGCCTCCAGCACCTCACGCAGCCCCTCGCCGAGAGGGGTCAGCCGGTATTCGACCCGCGGGGGGATCTCCGCGTAGGTGGTGCGGGTGACGATGTCGTGCGCCTCGAACTGGCGCAGCCGGCTGGTAAGGGTGTGCGGGCTGATGCCGGGCAGCGCTTCGCGCAGCTCGGTGAAGCGGTGGGGACCAAGCAGGAGTTCGCGCACGATGAGGGTGGCCCAGGGACCGTTGAGCAGGGCGAGGAACCTGGCCACACCACACTCGGGAAGACTCGCGTCGGACATTTTTTCGATGCTATTCCATTAGTGCAGTTGATGTAACTGGTGCATCGTATGCCCTAATGGGCTCATGACCTACGTGATCCACGGCGCCACCGGCGCCCAGGGCGCCCCTGTCGTTGCCGCGCTTTCCGCTGCCGGCGAGACCGTGACCGCTCTCAGCCGTACCTCCGACGCCGTCGTGAGCGGCGCCCGGACGGCCTCAGCCGACTACTCCTCCACCGCGGAACTGACCCGGGCCTACCGGGACGCCGATGGCGTGTTCATCCACCTGCCGCTGGCCCCGGAAGAGGACCGGCGGACCTTCGCGCGCAACGTCGTCGAGGCGGTCCGCACGGCCCGGCCGGCCCGCGTGGTGTTCTCCACCAGCGGATTCCCGATCGACCCCACCGGAGGGGACGCGATCTCCACGCTCGTCGGCGGACTGGCCGGCAGCGGGGTATCGCACGCGGTGATCGCGCCCGAGCTGTACCTGGAGAACCTGCTGGCGCCCTACGTCCTCGATTCGATCCGCGAGCGGGGAGTGCTGCCCTACCCGCTACGGGACGACTTCCCGGTTTCCTGGTCGTCACACCTGGACGTCGCCGACGTGGCAGTCGCCTTGTTCAGGCGGCCGGAGATCACCGGCATGGTCTCCGTCGGACAGTACCCGGCGCTCACGGGGCCGGAGCTGGCCGAAGCGTTCGCCGCCGGGCTGGGCCGGGACGTGGTCTTCGAGTCGATCACGCCCGAGGAGTTCCGCGCCTCCGCCGCACCCCTGATCGGGGAGGGACCCGCCGCCGACGTCGCGGAAGGCTACCGGGCCATGAGCGCCTTGCCGGGCCGTTCAATCACCTTCGAACGTTCCGCCCAGGAACTGCTCGGCGTGGCGCCCCGGACCGTTGCCGAGTGGCTGGCCGCCTTGGCGCCGATGACCGGCGTCGGTCGCTGACACCGGTTCCGGGGCAAGTACGGTCGACCACGACCCCGTTGTGCCGGGAGGGGCGCGGTGGCACGTCAGGAGCCACCCGCCCTTCGGCGGGGTGCTTCGTATTGTCGGCCAGCAGGTCGCCTCGCCGGTCCAGCCGTGAGTTCGCGTGGCCCGCGCGCACATCTCACGCCGGAGCCGGGCGGCCCCATGAGGACGCTGAACTGCCCCGCAATCCCGGCGTGGGCCGGGCACATCGGGGCGGACACGAGTCTCCGGGGCAGAAAACTCAATCCTCCGGTGGAGGGAGGTGATCACGGCTCCCCATCAATCCACGACGACGAAGTCACTGCCCGCCGAACCTGCCGCCCCGCTCGACCACGTGCTGGGCGGCCGGAGCAGTCCCGCCCCCCTTGAGTTCGCAGGCTGAAACCCTAGGTGGAGCCGGGCTGACCGAGTGCCCCGCTGCCGGAAGCGCCACGGTCTTGCCCGGGAAGCGGGCACCCCGCATCCGCGCGAACTCCAGGTCACCACGCCGAAAGACGAGAACGCCAAGTCTGCGTGAACGCGCAGCACGGTGACGACGGTCTTGCGAAGACGTTGCTGGTGACCGCAGCCGGTCGCTACCGGGGCCGCCTTCGTCAGCATGGCGGTCGAGCCGGTGAGCTGTCGGAGGCGTTCACCCCCGGTGGCAACAGTTGGCGTCGCAGCGCCACGATCGGCTTGATGACGGTGTCGTGGTTGCCGAGCCCTCCGGCAACACCTCCGGGTTGGTCGCCCGGCCGGGGTAGCTGCCGGCCTCGACGCGGCCGCAGCGGCGCCGCCGGCTTCTTGCCACGCCGGTCCCGCGGGGTCAGCCTGACGGCAAAGTCGTTCGCCACAGCATGAATTCACTGCTTTGATCGCGACCATGACCTCGATCTGGACCGGGCGCAAGGTTCGCCTGCGCGGCATCGAACCCGAAGACTGGCAGGCATTCCAGCACTTCGACGAGCACTCGGCGAACATGCGTGACGCGGACATGATCCACCCGCCCCGCTCGGCTGCCGGCTACCGGGAATGGGCAGCGGACCAGGCCACCAAGCAGGCAGTGGGCGAAGAGTTCATGCTCGCCATCGAGGCACGTGCGGACGGGACCCTCGTCGGCACACTGTCCACGAGCGACATCGACCAGCGCGCGGGACGCTTCAGCTACGGAATCAGCATCGGCCACGACCACCAACGGCGTGGCTACGCCACCGGCGCCATCACCCTGCTGCTGACCTACATGTTCGGCGAACGCCGCTTCCACAAGTGCGAAGTCGGCATCTACGCCTTCAACGAAGCATCGATCGCGTTGCACGAGAAGATCGGTTTCCAGACCGAAGGCCGGCTGCGCGACCACGAATACTTCGCAGGCTCCCACCACGACTTGGTCGTGATGGGACTGACCATCGACGAGTTCGCCGCACAGCACCCCTTCACCAAGCCCCGACAACACGCTCAGCCGGCCACACGTCCGGACGACCCCGCCGGTTCCTGAACCGGAGCACTCGGCCAGACGCGAATTCGAGGCAGTACCCATCCCGACATTCCTGACTCGGCGTCCATGCCGCCACAGGAGACGCCTGGACATCAAGCCGCGGCTTTCAGCCATGGATCGTCTCCACGTCGGCCGATTGACTGCGTGCATGGAGAAGTTCACCATTCGCATACCCGACGGTGTGTTGCGCGACCTGGCGCACCGGCTCGCTGCCACCCGCTGGGCGCCACCGATGCCGCAGTCGGGCTGGGGGTACGGAACCGACCAGGATTACCTGCGGGAACTGGTCGACTACTGGCGGACCGGGTTCGACTGGCGGACGCAGGAAACCCGCCTGAACCGGCTGAGCCAGTACCGGGCGACCGTTGACGGAACGGGCGTGCATTTCATCTGGGAACGCGGACAGGGACCGGATCCGTTCCCGCTGGTGGTGATGAACGGCTGGCCGAGCACGTTCGCCGAGATGGAACGGCTGATCCCGCTGCTGACCCACCCCGAGGACCCCGCGGACGCGTTCGACGTGGTGGTACCGGCACATCCCGGATTCGGTTTCTCGGACAAACCGGCCGCACCGGGCGATGTGTCGTACCAGCGGATCGCCGCACGCACGCTCACGCTGCTGCGTGATCACCTCGGCTACCAGCGGTTCGGTGCGGCAGGCGGGGACGTCGGGGGCAGCGTGGCCCTGCGGCTCGGTATGGACTACGCCGAGCACGTCGCCGGGGTGCACACCGACTCGAACGGCCTGATCATCTATCCGCTGGTTGCTCCGCCGGATGCCACCGAAGAGGAGCAGCCATTCCTCCAGAACGTGCTGAACTGGATGGAAGCCGAGGGCGCGTACTCCATGCTCCAGGCGACGAAACCGGCCAGCCTGGCGCCCGCGGTGCACGACTCCCCCGCCGGGTTGGCCGCGTACCTCGTGGAGAAGTTCCGGTCCTGGAGCGACTCCGCCGGGGAGGTCGAGCGCCGGTTCTCCAAGGACGACCTGCTCACCAACGCCACTGTCTACTGGGCGACGGAAAGTATCGGCAGTTCGTTCTTGGCCTACTACGACGCCGTGCACCACCCGCAGGAGGTTTCGGACATCGAGGTCCCGGTCGGTGCCGCGCTCTGGCCGGCTGATCCGGTCACCGGTGCCGCGCAGCCACCCCGGTCGTACGCCGAACGCTGGATGAACGTCCGGCGGTGGACCCAGATGCCGGCTGGCGGACACTTCTTCCAGCACGAGGAGCCCGAGCTGTACGCCCATGAGCTGCGGGAGTTCTTCCGCCCGCTGCGGAAGTAGTCGCCGACGGACACCGCGACCCGCCGTGGCGCGGGCCCTGGCCTGCCGATCCGAGCGCCCCGCGCAACACCGCTGCCCGCGCGGGGCTCCGAGCTGGATCCGTTCCGCGAGATGATCGGCAAGAGCGGCCGGGACACCTTGCTGACCGAGTCGATCAGTGCGGTCCTCAGGTCCCGGCCACGGCGGTGGTCACCCGCTGGCAGATGCCCCAGGTCGCTTTGACCTCGGCATGCTCGTCGACGGCGAACAGCGCCCGCAACCGGTGGCCGGTGCCGATCGGGCGCGTCGCCGACCAACCTCACCCGCTCAGCCGCCAGTGAGGCGTCCCGCCACACGTGCCCGCAGCCACCGCATCGGTACCGGTGGATCGTGACCAGCAGCTCGAGGCGCTGGCCCGATGACGACCCCACGTTCGTCGAGGCGGCCGAAGGTTGTCAGCTCGGGAATGGGCGAACGCATCCATGCGCTCACCGGCGGTGGCGGAAGCTGATGCGCATCAGCCGGCTGCCGGCCCAGTCTTCGAGCCGGGTCGGCCGGATGGTGCCGGGGTCGTGGGGCTGGTTGAGATCCGCGACGATCTCCGCCAGCACGGCCTGACGTTCGGCCGGGTCGGTGACCGGTGTGGCCCGTGCAGGCAGATCCGCGCGGATCCCGTTCTTGAGGTGGAAGGTGAAGCCGGGATTGGCGAGCAGGTTCGCATGCCAGTCGGTCGCGGCACCGCCGGCACCGCTGCACAGATACGTTGCGCCTGCGGCTCGGTAGAAGAAGATTTCGATGCGGCGTGGCCGGCCGGTGCGGCGCCCCCAGCGTCGTGATGTCGATGATCCGTTCGCTGGTGCCCGCGGCGGGGGTGATCTCGATGGCTCGCCGGATGCGGCCGGGCAGGTGGGACGACGACGCGTCCCGTGCGGAGCCGTTCCAGCCGGTCGTGTCCGGAGTGCTCATGCGGTCTCGGCCTGGAGGGCGGGGCCGAGGAGGAGTCCACCGTCGATGACGTACTCCGACCCCGTGATGAACGACGCGTCTGATGACGTGAGGAACAGGAGCAGCCGGGTGACGTCGGCCGGTGCTCCGAGCCGGGGGATGGCGAACGGCTCGGGTGAGTAGAAGTCGGCGATCGCCGCGGTGGCGCCGGCTGCTGGTTCGTGGATGAAGGGGGTCGCGATCACGCCGGGGTGGATGGTGTTCACGCGGATGTGGTCGCGGCCGAGCTCGAGCGCTGCCGTTCGGGTGAGACCTCGCACAGCCCACTTGCTGGCGACGTACGGCGCGTAGTGCGCCGTGCCGCCCAGGCCCATGGTCGAGGCGATGTTGACGATGGCTCCCCCTGCTGCGCGGCGCAGAGCGGGGGCGGCGACCTTGATGCCGAGGAAGGTCCCGGTGAGGTTGACGGCGAGGATGCGCGACCACGTGGCCTGGGCCGTCTTCTCGATCGGCGCCGGCGGGTTCTGGACGCCCGCGTTGTTGACGAGCACGTTCAGGGCGCCGAAGGCGCTCTCGGCGGCCAGCACGGCAGCGGACCACGAGCTCTCGTCGGTGACGTCGAGGTGGGTGAAGCGAGCGCGGGTCCCGAGCTCGTCGGCGAGAGCGGCGCCGCGTTCGGCGTCGATGTCGCCGATCACCACGTTCGCTCCCTCCGCGTGGAAGGCGCGCACGTGGCTCGAGCCCTGGCCACCGGTCCCACCGGTCACGAGCACGGTCTGATCGTCGAAGCGGGGCATCAGGTGGGTTCCTTCGGTACGCGGGTGGATGACCGGGATCACCAGTGATGAACGGCGGCCAGTGGTGAGCCGGGCGACTCACCTCTCCCTCGACACTAGGCCGGTGGCAATGGTGAGTCAAGCCACTCACCTCGTATGCTCGCCCCATGAGCCGGGTCGTGACGACGTACCACCAGCGCATCGCCCAGGAGAAGCGCGCACTGATCGTGACGGCCGCGACCGCACTGTTCCTCGAATTGGGCTACGACCGGACGTCGCTGGCGCGGATCGCCGAGCGCTCGGGCGTTTCGCGGGCCACCTTGTTCAAGCAGTTCCCGAGCAAGGCAGCCCTGTTCGACGCCATCGTCACCGAATCCTGGTCGACCGCCGACGAAGAGGACCCTCCACCGGCGGGCAATATCGTCGACGGGCTCAGCACCATCGGTCGCCGCTACGCCGAACTGCTGGGCCGCTCCCAGATGACCGACCTGTTCCGCATCGTCATCGCCGAGTTGCCGCGATTCCCCGAACTCGCCAATGCGCAGTTCTCACACGGGAAGATGCCCTACTTCGAGTCCGTACGCAGCTACCTCCTGGCCGAGCACGAGGCGGGAACGGTGCGGATCGAGGACGTGGACCTCGCAGCCACCCAGTTCCTGGGCATGATCTCCAACTACGTCTTCTGGCCGGCACTCCTGGTGCCGGGCTGGGAGGTGAGCGCCGAACGCGTCACTCAGGTGGTCGACGAAGCCGTCCGCACCATCGCCGCCCGATACGCCACGACCGGAGCAGGGGCGTCCACCAGCGCAAGATAGCCGGCATGGAGAAGCAAAGCACCGTGTGAGGCTCACTCCTCCCGAGCACCCCAAGCGACAGATCACCGTTTAGGTGGAGTCACTTTGCGCATGGCGTGAAGGAGGGGAAGATCCGGGTTCGGTATTGCTGCCGCCCGACGTGCAGATCGAGGCGCTCACCGCCCGCTGCTACACGATCTTCTCCCGCCCCAGACGATGATCCTGACCGTGCACGAACTCAAGCGCCCCGGCCCGCAACAGGGCCGAGCTCATGGCCCCGGCCGCGGAGCTACAACGCACATCAGGATTCCACGATACAACCATGCACACTGCATACACTTCAAGACGTTCCGAACCCCTTGGCACCCATGGTTCCACGCGCACCAAAAAGATCGCCCCAGCACGCTGGGAGGCGTACGCAAGATTCCGCCAAGCGGACGGCGCGCTGGTTCCGAGGAAACAACCGCCTCAGAGAATAACCACGGGACACGGCCGACGCGGTCCGCGACGGCAAACTACCCTCGACCACGCGAATGCATCTAATCGGCGAGAGTTGGCTCAAGGAACTCGATCAGGAAGTGGCACGGGGCGAGCGTTCGCCGGAAACTGTGCGAGTTTACCGCAGCTATCTGAATAATGGGATTATCCCATCGCTCGGCCACCTACAGGAGCGAGAAGGTCCAGCGCACAGACCTGCTGACCGAACTCGAGAAGCTCGCGGACGCCCGCAGGCTGGACTCGAAGGACCGCAGCCTCGTTCTCTGGCAGGACCTGCCGGACCTGGTCAGGACCGTGCTGCCACCGGCATCCGGCTCGGCGAACCTGGCATGGATGGCTCGGCCTTCGACGCCGCCGCTGCGACCCTGGCGATCGACTGCCGCCTCATGCGGGTCCCCGCCACGTCTTCCGCAAGACCGCCGCCACCGTACTGGGCGAAGCCGATCTGCTGACCGCGGCCGAGAAGTACTACATCGGCCGCCGGACGCCCTGGCAGCGGACAGCCCCGCCTGCGGGTGGACACAACAAAGCCCAGGCCGTCGACCTGGGCTGATGCTCCCCCGATTGGACTCGAACCAATAACCTGCCGGTTAACAGCCGGCTGCTCTGCCAATTGAGCTACAGGGGATCGCTCGCCTGGCCGGATCGCTCCGGCCTGACACGAAGAACTCTAACCCATGCCCTCCCGCGCCTCGCACCCGGCCCCCGTCCGCGATCTGAGGAACAATGGACCCAGCGAGCAAAGGAGGCGTACGAGCATGAAGAAGTTCCTGCTGGGCGCTGCGGTGGGCTACGTGCTGGGCGCACGGGCGGGCCGCAGCCGGTACGAGCAGATCGTCCGCACCTACCGCAAGCTGGCCGACCACCCCGCCGTGCAGGGAGCGGCCGGGATCGCCAGGGCCAAGGTGGGGGAGAAGCTCCCGTTCGGCGAGCGGCAGAGCACCAACGGGCACCGCGCCCAGGAACCCAGCCGCCGCTAGCGACCGTCAGTCCCCGGAGGCCGGAAACCTCCGGGGGCTGGGCGCTCACCGCACCCTGGCGACCACGAAGACCCGGCGGAACGGGAACCAGGTGGTCCCGTCCTCCCGCGGCGGGTACGCCTCCCGCAGCAGCGAACCCAGTTCCACCCGGAACCGCTCCCAGTCCCCCGGTGCCAGTGCCGCCTTCACCGGGCGCAGCACGGTGCCGCTGATCCACTCCAGCACCGCGTCCTCCCCGGTCAGGCGCTGCACGTAGGTGGTCTCCCAAGCGTCGACCGCGCAGCCGCGGGTGGCCAGCAGTTCGGCGTAGTCCTGCGGCTCGCTCACGGGGTGCTCGGCGGGCAGGGGCACCGAGCCGGACCAGCGTGAAGTAGCCGCGAGCTTTCTCACCAGATCGTGTGATGGGGCCCGGTGGTTCCCCGGCACCTGCACGGCGATCCACGCCCCCGGCGGCAACGCCCCCGCCCAGCGGACCAGCAGCTCGCGGTGGCTCGGCACCCACTGCAGCACCGCGTTGCTGAGCACCACGCCGGTGTCGGGCGCCGGCTGCCAGCCGGTGATGTCCCGCTGGACCGCCTCGACGCCGTTCGCGCGGGCCGCGGCGACCATGTCCGGTGAGCTGTCGAACGCCTCCACCACCGCTCCCGGCCAGCGCTGGGCCAGCGAGGGCGTCAGGTTGCCCGCCCCGCACCCGGCGTCGACCACCCGGCGCGGCTCGGTGGCGCCGACGCGCGCCAGCAGGTCGTGGAAGGGGCGGGCGCGTTCGTCCCGGTAGTCGAGGTACTTCGCCGGATCCCACATGCAGTACGACTGTACTGCTATGCCTCCGGTGGCACCAGCTTCCGCGCGGCTTCCTCGGCGATGCCCGCCACCAGCTCCGGGTCCACCCCGGGATCGGCCCGCACCTGCAGCACCGTGCCGTCGGTGCCCGGCACCTTGCGGCTGAGGAACCAGGCCACCCCGCCGGGCAGCTCCTGCCGGTGCCGCGCGCGGATCGAGCCGTCCACGCGCCGGCGCACCATCGGCGGCACCTTGCCCGGTGACTCCACGCCGAACCGCATCGGCGTCCGGTCGGCCAGCAGCACCGCACCCCCGGCGCTGCCCGCCTCGTCGGCCTCGGTGACGGTGAGCGCGTTCTCGCCCCACACCGCCTTGCTGATCAGGTGCCAGCCGATGCGCCGGTGGCCGCCGTCCGCGGGCACCCACAGCCCGAGCGGGGTGACCACCAGGTACCCGCCACCGGTCACCGGCGCGTACCCCAATGCGTCCTCGTCCGGTGCGAGGTCGCCGTCGAAGTCGTCCGGGAGCCGGTCGCCGAACAGCCGTTTCCAGAAGCCCATCAGTCCAGCCCGCCGACGGCCTGCTGCCGCAACGCTTTCCGGTACTCCTCCAGCGCCACCAGGTCCCCGAACAGCGCCCGGTAGTCCTCCGGCGCCTCCACCGGCGACAACCGGGTCAGCTTCGACTTGATCTCCTGGATCTGCCTGCCCACCAGGTTCTCCTGCATCGCGGCGAGCACGCTGGCGACGTACCGCGCGTCCGCCTCGTTCTTGGCGCGCAGCGGTTCCACCGACAGTTCGCCGACCACCCGGCGGACCATCCCCTGTGGACAGTGCTGGGCGGTCGCCTCGAACAGGGCCGGGCCCGCCATGCCGCCCGAGGCGCCGCCCGCCTCGCGGATGGCCCGGCGGATGGTCAGGTACGCCGGGTGCGTGAACGCCTCGTCGGGCAGCGCGTCGAACTCCGGCCCGGCCAGCGCGGGTTCCTGCAGCGCCGCCTTGAGCGTCTCCCGCTGCACGGTCAACCGCGGGTCGTGGGGGTCGGGGCGTTCCACGTCGCGGGATTTCGCCGCCGGGCGGTCCGGCTGGGTCCGCCCCTTGCCACCCGCGGCCGCGCGCACGCGCTTGACCACCATGGCCTCGTCCGGCCAGCCGACCCACCAGGCCAGCTTGGTGGCGTAGCCGTCGCGCTTGGCGCGGTCCTTGATCTGCGCCACCATCGGCACCATCTTCTGCAGCGCGGCGACCTGCCCGTCCACCGACTCCAGGTCGTAGGAGCGCAGCATGCTGCGGATGGCGAACTCGAACAGCGGGATGCGCCGCGCCACCAGGTCCCTGACCGCGGTGTCGCCCTTGGCCAGCCGCAGTTCACACGGGTCCATGCCGTCCGGCGCCACCGCGATGTAGGTCTGCCCGGCGAAGGTCTGGTCGCCCTCGAACGCCTTGAGCGCCGCCTTCTGCCCGGCCTCGTCGCCGTCGAAGGTGAAGATCACCTCACCGCGGAAGGCGTCGTCGTCCATCAGCAGGCGGCGCAGCACCTTCATGTGGTCCTGGCCGAAGGCGGTGCCGCAGGTGGCCACCGCGGTCGGCACGCCGGCCGCGTGCATGGCCATCACGTCGGTGTAGCCCTCGACGATGACCACCTGGTGGCGCCGCGAGATCTCCTTCTTCGCCATGTCCAGCCCGAAGAGCACCTCGGACTTCTTGTAGATGGGGCTTTCGGAGGAGTTGAGGTACTTGGCTTCGATCCGGTCGTCGTCGAACAGCCGCCGCGCGCCGAAGCCGACCACGTCGCCGCCGAGGTCCCTGATCGGCCACAGCAGCCGCCGGTGGAACCGGTCGATCGGCCCCTGCCTGCCCTCGCGCACCAGCCCGGACTTGATCAGTTCCGGCAGCTCGAACCCGCGTTTGAGCAGGAACTTCGTCAGCTTGTCCCAGCCGCTGGGGGCGAACCCGCAGCCGAAGGTCTTGGCCGCCACCGGGTCGAACCCGCGCTCGTTGAGGAAGTCGCGGGCCATCCTGCCCTCCTCGCCGAGCAGTTGCTCGCCGTAGAACTCGGCGGCCGCCCTGTGCGCCTCGACCATGCGCGAGCGGGTGCCGCGGTCGCGCTGCACGCTGCCGCCGCCGCCCTCGTAGGTCAGCCGCAGGCCGACCCGGTCGGCCAGCCGCTCCACCGATTCGACGAAGGTCAGCTTCTCCAGGTCCATCAGGAACTTGATGACGTCCCCGCCGACCCCGCAGCCGAAGCAGTGGAAGGTGCCGTGCGTGGGGCGGACGTTGAACGACGGCGTCTTCTCGTCGTGGAACGGGCACAGCCCCTTCAGCGCGCCGCCACCGGCCCGCCGCAGCGCCACGTACTCGCCGACGACCTCGTCGATCCGGTTGCGGTCACGTACCTCCGCGATGTCGCTTTCCCGGATCCGTCCTGCCACACCGCCACTCTAGTGGCGGTCCGCGTGGTGCAGACTTGGGTATGGCCGTCACCCGGGATCCGCTGGCCGAGCAGTTCACCGCCCACCGCGCGCACCTGGTCTCGGTGGTCTACCGGTTGACCGGCTCGGTGGCCGACGCCGAGGACGCGGTGCAGGAGGCGTGGCTGCGGCTGGCCGGGCTGAGCCAGGCCCAGCGCGAGCAGATCCGCGACCTGCGCGGCTGGCTGACCACGGTGGCCGGGCGGCTCGGGCTGGACCGGCTGCGGTCGGCGGCGGTCCGCCGCGAACGCTACGTCGGGCAGTGGCTGCCCGAGCCGATCACGGCCGGGTTCGGCCCGCGCCCCAGCGAGGACCCGCTCGACGTGGCCGTGCGCGACGACGGGGTGCGCATGGCGGCGATGGTGGTGCTCGACCGGCTCACCCCGGAGCAGCGCGTGGCGTTCGTGCTGCACGACGCGTTCTCGGTGCCGTTCGCCGAGATCGCCGGCATCCTCGGCTGCTCCCCGGCGGCCGCGCGGCAGCACGCCTCCCGCGGGCGGCGGGCGCTGGAGGAGGCCGATCCGCCGCCGCGGGTGCCGATGGCCGAGCAGCAGGCCCTGCTGGAGCGGCTGCTGGCCGCGCTCAGCGCCGGGGACGTGCGCGCCATCGCCGAGGTGCTGCACCCCGACGTGGTGCTGATCGGCGACGCCGACGGCAAGGCCCGCACCAGCCGCCAGATCATGGTCGGCGCGGACAAGATCACCCGGTTCCTGGCCGGGCTGCTGCGGATGTACGCCGAGGGCGCGCTCACCGGCGGGCGGCCGGTGCTGGTCAACGGCGACCCCGGGCTGTACCTGCCCGCCACGCCGGGTGACGGGGACCACTTGGCGCTGGACCCGCACGTGACCACGGTGGCCGTGCGCGACGACCGGATCGTGGCGATCTACGACGTGGCCAACCCGGACAAGCTGACCCGCCTGCCGGACTGACTCACGAACCGGGCACGGAACCGATCTCCGGCGGCTTCGGCGGCGCACCGGGCACGACCTGGCCCAGCGTCTCCGTCCAGTTCTCGCCCCACAGCCCGCTCTGCGCGAGCTTGACCAGCCAGTCGTTGACGACCTTCTTGAACGCGTCGTCACCGTGCCGGATGCCGATGCCGTAGGACTCCTCGGTGAACGGCTCGCTGACGATCTGGATCTTGTCGTTGAGCTGCGCGGTGCCCGCCAGCAGCGTCATGTCGTGCACGTAGGCCACCGCCTGCCCGGACTCCAGCGCCTGGATGCACTCGCTCGCCGCGCCGTAGGTGGTCAGCTGCACGCCGGGCGCGCTCTGCCTGATGGCGTCCACGCTGGTGGTGCCGGACACCGCCACCACCTTCTTGCCCGCCAGGTCGGCCGGGCCGGAGATCTTGTTCTCCGTGCTCAGCGTGGCGATCGCCTGCCCGGAGACCAGGTACGGCCCGGCGAAGGCGATCCTCTGCGCGCGCTGCGGGGTGATGGTGTAGGTGCTGATCACCGCGTCGACCGTGCCGGTCTCCAGCACCGCCTCCCGCGTCTCGGAGATCGACCGGACCACCTTCACGTTCGGTTCGCCGATGAGGTACTTCGCCAGCAGCTTGCCGAGGGTGGCGTCGAACCCGACGGTCTCGCCGGTGATCGGGTTGCGCTGGGACATCAGCGGCAGGTCCAGCTCACCGCCGACGAGCAGCTGCCCGCGCTCGCGGATCGCGGTGGCCGTCTCACTGGCCGCGAGCTCCTCGGCACCGGCCACCGGGGCGCGGTCGAGCAGGCTCGGCGGGCCCGGTGGGGCGGCCCCGCCCGCGGGAGCGCCTCCGGTGCACCCGCTCAGCGCGAGCACGCCCGCCGCCCCCAGCACCAGTGCCTCGCGCAGCCAGGACCTCGTTGTCACGCCGCGTTCCCCTCTCCCGCTCACGACCCCGGAACGGACCCGATCTGCGGGGGTGCCGGCGGCTGACCGGCGACGACGGTGCCCAGCGACTCCTTCCACAGCTCTTCCCAGATACCGGACTGCACGATCTTGTTCAGCCAGTCGTTGACGAACTTCTTGAACTCGGTGTCCCCGCGCGGCAGCCCGATGCCGTAGGGCTCGCTGGTGAACGGCTCGCCGATCACCCGGATCTTGTCGTTGAGCCGGGCCGCCCCGGCCAGCACGGTCAGGTCGTGCACGTAGGCCACCGCCTGCCCGGACTCCAGCGCCTGGATGCACTCGTTGGCCGTGCCGAAGGTGCGCACCTGCGCATCCGGGGCCACCTGCTTGAGCGCGTCGACGCTGGTGGTGCCGGCCACCGCGACCACGGTCTTGCCGTCGAGGTCGGCCGGTTTGGTGATGGCCCGCTCGCGGCTGAGCGTGGCGATCGACTGCCCCGACATCAGGTAGGGCCCGGCGAAGGCGACCTTCTGCGCGCGCTGCGGGGTGATCGTGTAGATCCGGATCACCGCGTCGACCGTGCCGACCTGCAGCAGGGTCTCGCGCGTTTCCGGGGTGGCTTTCGCGATCTTGACCGACGATTCGCCGATGATGTATTTCGCCAGCAGCTTCGCCAGGGTCGCGTCAAAACCTTCGGTTTCGCCGGTAATCGAATTCCGCTCGGAAAGCAACGGCAGATCGAGTTCCCCGCCGACGATCAGCTGGCCCCGCTGGCGGATGGCCGCGGCGGTCGGGCTCGCGGCCACCTCCGCGTCGGTGGCCACCGGAGCCCGGTCGAGCAACCCGCCGGGACCGGGCACCGGGCTCGCCGCCCCCGGCGTACCAGCGGTGTTCGGTCCACCACAGGCGGTCAGCGCGACCAGCCCGGCCACCGCGGTGGCCACCGCCAGCCACCGGCGCGCCGGAAACGCCCTCACCATGTTGCGCCACGCTCCATTCATCATCTCCGCGGCCGCGCCGGAACCCGACTCATTAGTCACCGGCACAACTGACTGGCCCCCGAGACTTCCCAGCCGGAGCACACAAAACTGCTCTTGGCGCAACCATAACCACGCCGAACCGCTAATTGTTAGCCCGAATTTCAGTGAGTGATAAACCAACTCTGCCCAGCGGTTGGGCGATCTTGTCATTCACTGGCGAATGCCGGAGTGGGCCGGGCGCAACGACCGGGGGGCCGATCTCGGCCGCCCGCCGGACGGCCAAGATCGATCTGCTCCGGTAACGCTTCTGTGACCTGCTCGGCGATTAATCGGAAACTGCTTAACCGGCCGTCCGCCCGCTGCCGGCCACCGGGGGCACCCGACACGCGTCGCCGGAGGTGAAGCCCTGCTCGGTGATGTCCAGCGCGTTGTTCATCCGGGCGCGCATGTTCTCCAGCGCGATCTGGTAGGTCAGCTCCAGCACGCCCGCCCGGCCGAACTCGGCCTCCAGCTCGGCGACCTGCTCGTCGGTCACGGCGACCGGGGTGGCGGTCATCGCGTCGGCGTAGGCCAGCGCGAGCCGCTCCTGGTGGCTGTACAGCGGCGAGGTGGCGTAGTCGTCGATCGCCTTCAGCCGGTCGATGTCCAGGCCCTCGTGCTTTTGCAGCATGGTGCCGAAGTCGATGCACCACGAGCAGCCCAGCTGGACCGCGGCCCGGTAGACCGCCAGCTCGCGCACGCTGACCGGCAGTTCGGTGGCCACCCGTTCGGCGAGCACCTCGGTCACCACCCCGGCCCGCAGCACCCGCGGGTTGTGCGCGAACACCGCCATCGGTTCGAGCACCGCGCCGTAGCGGCGCCGCGCGAACCATTCGAGCGCGCGCAGGGTCAGTCCGCCGTTCTTGCCGGTCAGCGCGGGAATACGAGGCATGGTCGCCCTCCTTCGTCCGTCGTTCTCACGAGGGGGACGAGACGACCTCGCCGGTTGTGACAACCCGCGGCGAGCAGGCCAGCGCGACCACCATGGCGAGGGCGGCGGCGGTGAAGACCACGGTCAGCCCCGCCGCCTCGAAACCCCCGGTGACCAGCAGCGCGAGCCAGCCGAGCAGGGTGGTCCCGGCGACCCCGCCCGCCTGCCTGGCGAAGGTGAACACGCCCATCGTGGCGCCCATCTCCGCCGGCGCCGCCCGTCCCTGCGCGAGCACGGTGTAGGCCGACACGACGAGCATGAAGCTGCCGCCGGTCAGCGCCAGCCCGGTGGCCAGCAGCACGAATCCGCCGGTGTGGACGGACACCGCGATCAGGGAGAGCCCGCACACGCCCGTGAGGCAGCCCCAGCGGCCCCAGGCGGTCATCCGCGGCCAGCGGCGCGCGAGCACGGCGAAGCAGCTGGAGACGAGCAGTGAGCCGCCCGTCATGGCCAGCAGCAGGAGTCCGGCCGCCCGTGCGTCCCCGCGCACACCGAGCGTGATCACCAGTGAAACGTAGGTGAAGGTGCCGTAGAGCGCGATACCGGCCAGCGTGGTCGCCAGCACCGAGCGCACCACCACGCGGTCGGCGAAGACCCGGCGCGGGATCAGCGTCTGCGTCCTGGCGAAGGCGAACCCGGCGGCCACCGCGACCCCGGCCAGCAGCGGCGTCCACAGTGGACTGCGAGCCAGCCCGGGCACGGTGCCCAGCGCGGTCGCCGCGGCCCCGGCGGCCACCAGCAGCGCCGAGCCACGCAGGTCCAGCCGTTCGGCCGGGCGGCGGGCCGGGCGGCCGGGCAGCCCGGCGAGGCCCAGCACCAGCGAGACCGCGCACACCGGCAGGTTGAGCCAGAACAGCCACCGCCACCCCCAGGCGTCGGCGACCAGCCCGCCCGCCGGTGGCCCGGCGAGCGAGGCGACCGCGCCGACGGCCACCTGCCAGCCCTGCCGCCGGATCAGCTCCTCGCGGCTGAACAACGCCCCGAGCGCGGCCATCGCCCCGACGATCAGCCCGCCGGCCCCGGCGCCCTGCACGGCCCGGCCGGCGACCAGCGAGCCGATGTCGACGGCGAGCGCGCACCACAGCGAGCCCGCCGCCAGCAGGCCGGTGGCGAGGGCGAACGCGGCACGTCGCCCGTACAGGTCACCGAAGCGGCCGTGGACGGGGGTGGAGATGGTGGCGGTGAGCAGCGAAGCGGCGGTGAGACCGGCGACCGCGGGGCCGGCGTCCAGCTCGTCGCCGATCATCGGCAGCGCCGTGACCACCACGGTCAAATCCAGCTGCGCCAACAGCATCCCGAGCAGGGCCCCGGCGAAGGCGAGCGAGCGCCTATCCTGTTTTACGTGCATATTGCACACGTTAACGCGTGCAATATGCACGCATCAAGGCCATGGCAGTATGTCCGGCCATACCCGCACGGGTGATCTTGGTTCGACGAAAGGCTTGGGTGAGGCGAAAACGGTGACCGAAAACGAGAAAGCCCGG
This sequence comes from Amycolatopsis sp. NPDC045836, assembly GCF_056431745.1. Classification (NCBI taxonomy): domain Bacteria; kingdom Bacillati; phylum Actinomycetota; class Actinomycetes; order Pseudonocardiales; family Pseudonocardiaceae; genus Amycolatopsis; species Amycolatopsis sp. NPDC045836. The sequence goes on from NZ_JBWKKF010000013.1 coordinate 35,128, forward strand.
CCCGGCCAGGGCGGTGGCGGACCGGCGTTGTTCCGCCTGGTCAGGTTCTGGTCACGCCGGTGGGCACCCGAGGTGGTGGAACGCCTCTACGACGGTGCCCCCGAGACGTGGACGGTGCAGAACCTCTACGTCATCGATTCCATCCACACCGCGGCGCAGGCGCATCCGGAGGTGACCGTGGCCGACGTGGCCAGGCAGCTGGGCCTGGACCGCTCGGTGGCCAGCCGGATGATCACCGACGCCGTGCGCGACGGCTTCGTGCTCCGGGAGACCTCGGGGCAGGACGCCCGCCGCGCCCGGCTGTCGCTGTCCTCCGCGGCGGAGAAGTTCCTCGACGCGACCCACGAGTACCAGCGCGCCGCCTTCGCCGAGCTGGTCAAGCACTGGCCGGCCGAAGACCGCCGCCGGTTCGCCGGTTACCTCGGCAGACTGGCCGGCGAGGTGCTGACCTGAGTCACGACGCCGGGTTCTCCACCCTGGCGAAGAAGTAGACGGCGCCGGTGCCGGCGTGGCGGACCAGCAGCAGGAACGGCCGGTCCACCGAAACCGGCACCGGGTCGCCGACGGGCAGGGAGACCATGCGGATCATCGCCGCGGTGGCCGCCGCGCCCTCCAGGCCGCTCTCGTCGATCCGCAGCACCGCCTGGTGCAGCACGTCCGAGACGAACAGCCGCGGATCCGGGCTGAGGCCGCTCAGGTCGGCGTCCGGGGTGAACAGCGTGCGCACCCCGAGCGCCTTGAGCACCGCGGTCAGGTCGGTGCGCAGGTCCAGTTCCAGCTTCGGCAGCGCCAGGCTGACCTGGGTGAACTGCTTGGCCGACAGCAGTTCCGCCAGCCCCTCGGCGTCCAGCTCCGCTTCGGCGGCGGCCAGGTCGCCGTCCGGCAGCAGGACCACGGCCTCCACGTCCCCGACCGCGGGCAGGGTGATCACCTGCCAGCCGCCGGTGCGGGCGTAGCCGAGCTGCTCGGTCAGGTGCATGGTCGGCACCCGGACCTCGCCGCCGGGGCTGTGGAAGGCGGCCGGCCGGGTGGCGCCCTCGCCGAACGGATTGGTCCACGCGACCTTCAGGTAGAGCGCGTTGACCACGGCGGCCACCGTGTCCGGGCCGACCGAGCCGGGGGTGAGCAGTTCGGGGATCAGCTGGTGGGTGGTCTCGGCGATGTCGGCGTTGATCGCGGCGCGCGCGCCTTCGGGGTCGTCGACGAACGGGGCGCTCGCCACCGAGCCGTGCGGCCACCGGGCCAGCTCCGCGGTGAACTCCTCGCGGAGTTCCAGGCCGTCCCAGGCCCACAGCGTGTTGGCCACCTCCAGCACCGGGGTGTCCTGGTGGTCCGGGCCGTGCAGCTCCGCCGCGGCACGCAGCAGCCCGGCGTGGCCGTCCACCTCGCCGAGCAACCGCACCAGTTCCTCCGCCGACGCACCGCGGGCGGCTCTGGCCACCAGCGTCAGCGCACTGGCCGCGGAGTACGGCGAGAAGCAGGTGTCGCCCGGCCCGGCCTCGCCGTGCAGGGCGAGCGCGAACCGCAGATGACGGGTCTCGGCTGGGTCTGCCATGCCGCTGACCGTACTAGCGGTGACGGCCGGTGTGCCACGAATGCCAAGCCAAGGCTTGGGCATCGGTCAGGGAGGCGACCTGGTCGATCACCACGCGCAGGCGGGCCGCGTCGTCGGCCGCCTCGGTCCAGGCGGGCTGGAAGACCGGGTCCAGCGGCTCCGGTGCCTGCTCGCACAGCACCTCGACCAGCTGGGCCAGCACCTGCCGCTGGCCGTCCTGCATGGCCAGCCGCCGCGGGTCGCTCATCACGTACCGCAGCGCCAGCGCCTTGAGCAGCGCCACCTCGGCGGCCACCTGGTCCGGCACGGCCAGCGACGCGGCGTAGCGGGTCAGCGGGCCGTCACCGTGGGCCGCCCTGGTGCCGGTCACCGCGGCGGAGGCGAACCGGCCGACCAGTTCGCTGGTCATCCGCTTGAGCGCCACCTGGGCACCGAGCGAGGAGTCGTAGCGCCGCGCCAGCTCGGCCACCACCGGCAGCTCCAGCAGCCCGCGTGCGGCGGTCTCCAAAGCGGACACCGGGCTGGCGGAGAAGTGCTTGGCGGCCAGTTCCGCCAGCGCCGCCCGTTCCTGGGAGTCGGCCAGCACGCGGAACGAGATGCGCCCGGCGAGCACCCCGTCCTCCACGTCGTGCACCGAGTACGCCACGTCGTCGGCCCAGTCCATGATCTGGGCCTCCAGGCAGGTGCGCCCCTCCGGCGCCCCCTCGCGCATCCAGCGGAACACCCCGAGGTCGTCCTCGTACACGCCGAACTTGCTCACCCCGGCGGTCCGCGGCCACGGGTACTTCGTGGCCGCGTCGAGGCAGGCCCTGGTCAGGTTCAGCCCGGCGCTCTCCGTCCCGTCGAGCACCTTCGGCTCCAGCCTGGCCAGGATGCGCAGGGTCTGCGCGTTGCCCTCGAACCCGCCGCACGCCTGCGCCGCGGCGTTCAGCGCGTGCTCGCCGTTGTGCCCGAACGGCGGGTGGCCGATGTCGTGCGCCAGGCCGGCGGTGTCCACCAGGTCCGGGTCGGCCCCCAGGTCCTCGGCGATGCCCCGGCCGATCTGGGCGACCTCGAGCGAATGCGTCAGCCGGGTCCGCGGCACGCCGCTGACCTCGGTGCCCTCCCCCGGCCCGACCACCTGCGTCTTGCCGGCGAGCCGGCGCAGCGCGGCCGAGTGCAGCACCCTGGCGCGGTCGCGGGCGAACGCGCTGCGGGCGTCGGCGAGCGCACCGGCCAGCGCCGCGCCCTTGGGCGGCTCGGCGAGCCTGCGCTCGGTGTCGTGCGCGGTGTAGGAGTTCACCCGCTCCAGCTTAGGCGGCCCGCCGGACCGCTTCCGGTGCCGGAATAGGGGTTCCCCTAGCGACTTTCTCGGGTGCCGCCGGAAAGCAAACCAGGAGACGATTGTGATTCCAGTCACCCCGAACACTGGGAACACGGAGGCGGTGATGAGTTATGACAAGCGCCGAAAGAGCCGAAGTCGTCACTCCTGAAAGCACCCCGGAGCTCACCCACCGGGCCCGCGCCATGCTGCGCGCGGTGCAGGCGGGCCGGGCGGAGCTGACCGCGAGCTGCGAGCCGGACCTGCGGGTCGACGGCCTGCACTGCAGCGACCAGGCGACTTCCCGGGCACTGGCGAGGGCCGGGCTGATCCGGGCGGCGGGTCCCGCGCTGCCGGGCAGCTGGGTGCGGGCCGAGCTGACCCCGGCCGGACTGGCCGCGCTGGCCCGCCCGCTCACCGGGTACGCGCCCCGGCGGCTGTCCGTGGTCCCGCCACTACCCGGCGGAACCAGCGCGGCGTGAGAACTGTTCCCGGTCACCGGGAGAAACGCACGCGCGGTGGGGGAGCAATTCAGCCGAGGCCGGTGCCGCCGATGTCGTCGGCGGGTTGTTTCGAAAGCCGGTAGAACAGCAGGGCCCCGGTTTCGCGGAAGATGTACTTCGCCTGCGTTTCCCTGGTCTGCACGATCGGTCCCCGGTGCGTCGGCGAACTCCACGCGTCCAGCCCGGAGTCCTCGGCCATCGTCCGCGCCCGCAGCGAGTGCCACGGATCGCTGACCAGCACCGCGGTGCTCATCCCGCGCCGCTCCACCTCGTCGGCCACCGCGTGCAGCGTGCCGAGCGTGTCGCGGCCCTGGCCGACCACGATCATCCGGTCCCGCGGCACCCCGCGCTCGGCCAGCCACTTCGCGCCGGCCTCGGCTTCGGTGTAGCTGTCGCCCTCCGCGGCCCCGCCCGAGGTGAGCACGTACTTCGCCACCCCGGTGTCGTAGAGCTGCTTGGCGTGCACCAGCCGGGCCCGCAGCACCTCCGACGGCTTGCCGTTGTACTGGGCGGCCCCGAGCACCACGATCACGTCGGCCGGGGAGCGGTCGTCGATCCGGGCCACGTGCCACACCCGCACCGCCGTGCCGCCGACCACGAGCACGGCGATCAGCACCGCGCCGACCACGGCCCGGCGCACCCAGCGGGCAGCACTCACTCGTCCGGGAATTCGCGCAGTCATAGTGGGGAAATCCTGTCAGGTTCACGTTCCGTAGCGAGCACCCCCGGCACGTTCCGGCGGCCGGCGCCGGGTCCCTCCGGAGTCCATTGTGGACTCGACGGCCATCGCCCCGGCCTGCCGGGGGTGGGCGGGTGCCACGGGCGGCCCGTGGCACCCGCCGGGGTCAGCAGCCGATCAGCCGCGCGGCCAGGTAGGACTCCAGCTGGTCGATGGAGATCCGCTCCTGCCGCATCGAGTCGCGCTCGCGCACGGTGACCGCGTGGTCCTCGAGCGAGTCGAAGTCGACGGTCACGCAGAACGGCGTGCCGATCTCCTCCTGGCGGCGGTAGCGCTTGCCGATCGAACCGGCGTCGTCGAAGTCGACGTGCCAGTGCTTGCGCAGCGAGGCGGCCACGTCGCGGGCCTTCGGCGTGAGGTCGGCGTTGCGCGAGAGCGGCAGCACCGCGACCTTGTACGGCGCGAGCCGGTAGTCCAGCTTCAGCACCACGCGCTTGTCCACGCCGCCCTTGGCGTTGGGCACCTCGTCCTCGGTGTAGGCGTCGACCAGGAACGCCATCATCGAGCGGCCGACCCCGGCCGCGGGCTCGATCACGAACGGCCGGTAGCGCTGGCCGGTGGCCTGGTCGAAGTAGGACAGGTCCACCCCGGAGTGGTTGGAGTGCGTGGTGAGGTCGAAGTCGGTGCGGTTGGCGATGCCCTCCAGCTCACCCCACTCCTGGCCGCCGAAGCCGAAGCGGTACTCGATGTCGACCGTGCGCTTCGAGTAGTGCGACAGCTTTTCCTTGGGGTGCTCGTAGTGGCGCAGGTTCTCCGGCTTGATGCCGAGGTCGGTGTACCACTCGGTGCGGGTGTCGATCCAGCGCTGGTGCCAGACCTCGTCCTCACCCGGCTCGACGAAGAACTCCATCTCCATCTGCTCGAACTCGCGGGTGCGGAAGATGAAGTTGCCGGGGGTGATCTCGTTGCGGAAGGACTTGCCGATCTGGCCGATGCCGAACGGCGGCTTCTTCCGCGAGGTGGTCTGCACGTTGAGGAAGTTGACGAAGATGCCCTGCGCGGTCTCCGGGCGCAGGTAGTGCAGGCCCTCCTCGGACTCCACCGGGCCGAGGTAGGTCTTGAGCATCATGTTGAAGTCACGCGGCTCGGTGTACTGGCCGCGGTTGCCGCAGTTCGGGCAGGGCACGTCGGACAGCTCGTCCTCGGAGACCTCCTTGCCGCTGCGCTCGGCGTACTCCTCGGCCAGCTGGTCGGCCCGGAAGCGCTTGTGGCAGGACAGGCACTCCACCAGCGGGTCGGTGAACACGCCGACGTGACCGGAGGCCACCCACACCGGCCGCGGCAGGATCACCGAGGAGTCGAGGCCGACCACGTCGTCGCGGCCCTGCACCATGGACTTCCACCACTGGCGCTTGATGTTCTCCTTGAACTCCACGCCGAGCGGACCGTAGTCCCACGCCGACCGGGTACCCCCGTAGATCTCCCCGCACGGAAAAACAAAACCACGACGCTTGCAGAGACTGACTACGGTCTCGATGGTGTTGGCGGGCACTCCACGCTCCGTGACATGCGAGGACGGATATCTGACTTGGAACTGCCAGGGTATCCGCCGCGTCCGCCACCCTTCGCGGAGGGTTTGCCTCGGATGAGCCGGGTTTACGGCCGCGAGACGAGTTCCGCGGTGACGATCCGGTTGTCCTCGTAGCCCTCGGTGCCGCCGACGTAGTCCCCGCCGCAGGTCACCAGCACCAGCCGGTGCGGCCCGTCCTGGCCGAACAGCTGCTGCGCGTGGTCCGGCAGCTCGCTCTTGTGCAGCGTGAGCACCTCGGTGATGCGGTACTTCCACTGCCCGCCGCCGGTGTCGACCACGCTGACCTCCTGGCCGGGGCCGCTGCGCCACAGCTCGTCGAACGGCCCGTTCTGCCGCTTCCAGTTGACGTGCCCGGACAGCAGCGCCGCGCCCTGGCTGTCGCCGAGCTTGGCCCCCCACCAGGTGGCCTCGTCGAGGCCGTCCGGAATGGGCAGCACGCCGTCGGCGGTGACCTCCTTGCGGATCAGCTTCGCCGTGCCGCCCTCGGGCAGCCGGACGGTGCCGGGGCTCTGCGCGGGCTCGGCCACCTGCACCGCGGGCGGCGGCTCGGTGGTGGCCGCGGGCAGCGGGGCCACCGCCGGGGCGGGTGGCTGCGCGACCGGCACGGGGCCGGGGTCGCTCATCAGCACCCAGACCCCGGCACCGGCGACGGCCACCGCGACGACCGCGAGCACGATCGCGATCAGCTTGCGGCGGCGCGGGACCTCGGGGGCGGCGGGCGGCGTCTCCACCAGGTCAGCTCTTCCGCTCGGCCGTCGCGGGACGGCGGCGCAGCGCCAGCACGGCACCGGTGCCCAGCAGCAAGCCCCCACCGAGCAGGGACAGGCCCAGCGGCGAGACCCCGGCCGAGTCCGCCGGTGCGATGGCCCCGGCCGGGATCTTGGTCGGCACCTGCGGGGTGCTCGACTGCGGGTCGGCGGGCTTGAAGTCGTCCGGGATGGAGCAGCTGACGCCACCGAGCACGTACCGGCTCTTCAGGTCCTCGATCACCACGCCGTCCTTGTTCTTGACGTGCGTGACGACTTCCACCAGCCAGCCCGCCGCGGCGTTGAGCTCACCGTCGCGCCACTGGTTCTGGCGCAGCAGGGAGTCGAATTCGGTGATCGGCCGCACGGTCAGGTCGGAGGTGGTCTTGGCGGGGTCTTCGACCCCCTTCTTGACGTCGGTATCCCGGGGCGGTCCGAACGGCAGGTCCGTCAGCACCACCTTGTCGTCGGCGTCGGGCTCCGCCTTGACCAGCTCACCGCTCTTGTCCAGAACCCAGATGGTCTCGACCGTGCTGGAGCCGGTGAGCTTGTCGGTGGCCGCGCACTCGACGGTGGACTTGGCGCCTTCCAGCACCAGGAAGGTGTTCCCGAGGTCGGAGGGGGCGCCCAGTGAGACGTCCTGCAGCGCGTAGTTGGTCTCGGCGACGGCCGTGGGCACGTTGGTGTCCTTCAGCGTGGCCACCACGTTGTGGTCGCGGCTTTTCACCTCGGCCGGATACGGACTGTGCTCGGGGTTGTACTCACCGAGGTGGACAAGGTAGTTCGGGCCGATCGACTTCTTCTCGCCCTCGTCCTTCGGCAGCAGGTTGCGCTCCGGCCCCAGCTTGGATTGCCCCGGCTTGAGCGGCGTCTTCTGCGTCTCCGTGACGACGGTGCCCGCCCCCTCACCCTCGCCCACCTTCGCCGCGGCGGCGTTGGCGTAGGCGACCGGGCCGGTTTCCTCGTCGACCTGGGCCGACGCCACCCCGGGCGCCACCGCGAAGGCCAGTGCCGTCGTGCCCGCGGCCAGCTTCGTCACAAAACGCGTCATGGCTCCTCGACTTCATAGGCGCTTCTGCCGTTACACACACGCGCGATCACCCGCGTGGGTTGCTCCGGGACCCCCAGACCACGCAGCGTGGCCGCCGAGCCAACTTCGCACGGCAGACCACAAGATAGGAAACATACTCACGATTTACCCCGCTTGTCACTCGAACGGCCTAGTCCGCCGGACAGCCCCTAAGATGGATAAGGACAACCCTTTTCGCCAACCGCTGGAGTGAACGATGCCGACGGTGCGCCCGGACGCCGCGCCCCCCGGTCTGCCGGAGGACGCCGAGCACGTGCACTCACCGGCCCGGCCGCCGTCGCCGCACGCGCCGACCCCGTCGGCGGGCACCCTGGTCGAGGCCGGGGAACTGCTGCGGGCGCTGGCCGCCCCGGTCCGCATCTCGATCGTGCTGCAACTGCGCGAGGGGGACCGGTGCGTGCACGAACTGGTCGACTCCCTCGAAGTGGCCCAGCCGCTGATCAGCCAGCACCTGCGGGTGCTCAAGGCGGCCGGGGTGGTGCACGGCGAGCGGCGCGGCCGCGAGGTGGTCTACCGGCTGGTCGACGACCACCTGGCGCACATCGTGGTGGACGCGGTGGCACACGTGCAGGAGGGCAAGTGAGCACCCCGACCAGGGGCCGGGCCCCGCTGCCCGGCCGCCGCTCCACCAAGCAGCGCGCCGCCGTGGTCGAACTGCTGGACGCGGTCGACGACTTCCGTTCGGCGCAGGAACTGCACGACGAACTGCGCAAGCGCGGCGAGGGCATCGGCCTGACCACGGTGTACCGGACGCTGCAGTCGCTGTCCGAGGCGGGCGAGATCGACGTGCTGCGCACCGAGTCCGGCGAGGCCATCTACCGGCGCTGCTCCTCGCACCACCACCATCACCTGGTCTGCCGCCGCTGCGGGTTCACCGTCGAGGTGGAGGGCCCGGCGGTGGAGCGCTGGGCGGAGAAGATCGCCTCGGGCAACGGTTTTTCCGACATCACGCACACCGTGGAGATCGTCGGGCTGTGCGCGGACTGCGCCAAAGCCTAGCTCCGCAGGGCCGCGATGAGGTCTTCCGCGGCCGGATCGCCGATCACGTAGGTCCGGCCGTCCCGGGTGGCCACCCGGACCGCCGGGCCGCGGCGGAAGACGAAGCCGACCCGGCCGCCACCGGTCAGGCGGTACCCGAACCCGTGGAAATCGCGCCACGGGTCCACTTCGGCCGGTTCCACGGCGACGATCTCCCGGCGTGGCACCGTTCTGGTGAAGAGCGGGACCAGCTTCAGCCGGAGGTGTTCGCCGTCGACCTCGATGCGCCCGCGGCACAGCGCCAGCGAACCGGAGATCCCCAGCAGGATCGCCGTCGCGACCGCGCACGAGATCGGCGAGTCCCCGGCGAACCACCACAGCGCCGCGCTCAGCAGCGCACACCCCGCGAAGACCGCGCGCAGCCCCCACGCCACCCCGGGCGGGAGCAGCACGGTCGTCCGGTAGGTCACGGCTCGCCCCCGCTCAGTACTCGTAGGGATCCTTCGGCGCCGGGACCGGGCGGACCGAGGCCAGGGTGAAGTCCGGCGTGTAGTTCGTCTCCCGCGTGGTGGTACCCGGTACGACCACCCCGGTGACCTCGATCCAGGTGTCCGGGGCCAGCCCAGCCGTGCCGGTGCCGAGCAGGCGCACGGTGACCGGGTTCGCGTCGGCCGCGCAGCACCCGATGACCAGCCGCGCCAGCAGCACGTCGGCACCGTCGCGGGCGACGAACCCGGACAGCGACACCGTCCGGCCGTTGAGCGAACCGCTCGAGTCCCAGCCCGCCCTGGTGACGAACTCCGAGACCGGCAGCGGCACCACCGCCTGCTCGGGCAGCGCGGGGAACAGCTGGGCGTCCCGCAGCGCCGAGGACTGCGGGGCCCGGCCCTGGGTGCGGGTCACCGAATCCGAGCCCAGCGCGGGCGGCGCGACCAGGAACACCGCGAGCACCGGCACCATCAGCAGCCACGCCGACCGCGCCGGGTGCTGGTGGCCGTCATGACCGTGGCCGTGGGCCGGGACGGCGGCCCGGCGGGCGGCGAGCAGGTCGCGGCCGATGGCGACCACGCCGAGCAGCACCATGACCGTGCCACCGGCGATGATCCACGGCTGGTGCGCCGGTTTGACGTAACGCAGGTAGTCCCCGGTGAAGCTGATCTTGAGCAACGCCCCGCCGAGCAGGACGAGCAGGATGTTCTGCGTTTCGCGGCGCATCACGAGCCTCCGAGCAGGAACGATCCGGCGAGCACCGCGCTGGTGGTCGCCACGACGAAGGTGACCGGGGCGAAGCGCAGCGCGAACGACCGGCCGAAGGTACCCGCCTGCAGGGCGAACAGCTTGACGTCGACCGCCGGGCCGACCACCAGGAACACCAGTTTCGGCAGCAGCGGCACCGCGGTGAGCGACGCGGCGACGAACGCGTCGGCCTCGCTGCACAGCGCCAGCACCACCGCGAGCACGGCCATCACCACGATGCCGAGCACGATCTGCTCCCCCAGCACGCCGAACCACTCCGGCGGCACGAGCACCCCGAGCGACGCCGAGATCAGCGCGCCCAGCACCAGGAACCCGCCCGCCTCGACCAGGTCCGTGCGGGCGATCTCGGCGAAGGTCTTCCAGCGCGACCCCGGCTCACCGTCGGGCAGGCGGCGCAGCGCGCGCTCGGCGATCCACTCCAGCTTGCCGAACCGGGCCCACAACCAGCCCATCACCATCGCGGTGGCCAGCGAGGCGACGAACCGGGCGAGCACCACCATCGGCTCGCCGGGGAACGCCACCGCGGTCGCCACCAGCACCACCGGGTTTACCGCGGGCGCGGCCAGCAGGAAGGTCAGCGCGGCGGCCGGGGCCACGCCCTGCCCCATCAGCCGGCGGGCCACCGGCACCGAGGCGCATTCGCAGCCCGGCAGCGCGACTCCGGCCAGCCCGGCGACGCCGACCGCGGCACCCTCCCGCTTCGGCAGCACCTTCCGCAGCACGCGGGCCGGGACGAAGGCGGCGATCGCGCCGCTGATCAGCACCCCGAGCACGAGGAACGGCAGCGCCTGCACGCAGACGGCGACAAAAACGGTGGCACCGGTGCGCAACGCGGGCACGTCGAGCACCTGCTGGAGCCAGCCCTGCGCGAGGATGGCGACCAGCAGCACCGCGCAGAGCACCTCGATGGAGGTGATCTTCGGCTTCCGGCGCACCCCGCCGGTGGTGGCCTTGTCGGAAATGATTCCCACCTTCGGCACTATGCCAGAAACGCCGGTCAGGACTCCGGGATGCCCAGCAGATCGGTGCGCAGCTGCGAAGCGGTGGACACCACCAGCATCAGCAGCGTGCCCAGCGGCGACGGGTCCATGCCCTGCGCCGGGAAGGCGTAACGCAGGGTCACGTCCATGCCCCGGTCGGTGTGCACCACACCCAGCGTGCCGAACAGGCCCTGCCCGGCGCGCTCGGCCGCGGACGCGGCGATCGACGGGTCGTCCGGCAGGTCCCAGGCCACCACGCAGGTCAGGCTGAGCACGGTCAGCCCGTCGGCCAGCCGGGTGGCCTGCACCACGCACGGCACGTCGGCGTGCATGAAGGTGAGCGCCCCGTCGTCGTCGACGTGCACCTCGAGGTAGCGCTCGAGGGATTCGCGGGCGAGCGTGAGCAGGTTCGCGGTGTCCGCGGCTTCGGTGGTCATCGGGCTCCTCCGGCCGACGCCGCGTCCACCGCGGCACCGAATCGCCGGTCACGTTTGGCGTACTCGAGGCAGGCCGCCCACAGCTGGCGGCGGTCGAAGTCGGGGAACAGGGTGTCCTGGAAGACGAACTCGGCGTAGGCCGACTGCCACAGCATGAAGTTCGAGGTGCGCAGTTCCCCGGACGGGCGCAGGAACAGGTCCACGTCCGGCATCTCCGGCTGGTACAGGTACTTGGCGATGGTGCGCTCGTCGACCTTGTCCGGGTTGATCTTGCCCTCGGCGGCCAGCTGGGCGATCCGCCGCACCCCGTCGGCGATCTCCGCGCGGCCGCCGTAGTTCACGCACATGGTCATGTTGAGCGTGGTGTTGTGCCTGGTCTTCTCCTCGGCCGCCTGCAGCTCGTTGATCACGCTGCGCCACAGCCGCGGCCGCCGCCCGGCCCAGCGGATGCGCACGCCGATCGAGCCGAGGTAGTCGACCTGGCGGCGGATGGTGTCGCGGTTGAAGCCCATCAGGAAGCGCACCTCCTCGGGGCTGCGCTTCCAGTTCTCGGTGGAGAAGGCGTAGACCGAGAGCCACTTGACGCCGAGTTCGACCGCGCCGCTGGCGACGTCGATCATCACCGCTTCGCCGCGCTTGTGCCCTTCGATCCGGGGCAGCCCGCGCTGGTTGGCCCAGCGGCCGTTGCCGTCCATCACCAGCGCCACGTGCTTCGGCACCAGTTCGGCCGGGATCTCCGGCGGGCGCTCACCCGAGGAATGCGGTTCGGGTTCCCGCAGCGGGACCTGCGACGCCGGTGTGGAGCGTCCCCTGAGCCGCACTGACCCCTCCTCCAGTTCATTCGTCCGGGTTGTCGGACCCGACCCTACTTCCCGGTGACCTCGGCATCGCGGGCACGTCTCTCCACCAGCGGCAGGGACCGCAGCTGGCGCTCCAGGTGCCACTGCAGCTGGGCGGCGACCAGGCCGCTGGCGTCGCGGCGGGTGTGCTGGGCCGCGGCGTCCGCGGTGGCCCAGTCACCGTGCAGCAGCGCGCCGAGCAGCTGGAAGATCTCCGGCGCGGGGTGCACCGAACCGGCCATCCGGCAGCGCGGGCACATCGCGCCGCCCCCGGCCACGCTGAACGCGCGGTGGGGGCCGGGTTCACCGCAGCGCGCGCACTCGTCGATCGCCGGCGCCCAGCCGGCGAAGGCCATCGCCCGCAGGAGGAAGGCGTCGAGCACCAGTGAGGCGTCCCGCTCGCCGTCCGCCAGCGCCCGCAACGCGCCGACCACGAGCAGGTAGAGCCGCAGCGCGGGCTCACCCTCCTCGGCGGTGAGCCGGTCGGCGGTCTCCACGATGGCGCTGGCCGAGGTGTAGCGCGGGTAGTCGGCGACGATCGGCATGGCGAACGCGTCCAGGGTCTGCACCTGGGTCACCACGTCGAGCGTGCGCCCGGTGTGGAACTGCACGTCCACGTGCACGAACGGTTCGAGCCGGGCGCCGAAGCGCGAGTTGGTGCGGCGCACGCCCTTGGCCGCGGCACGGACCTTGCCGTGCCGCCGCGTCAGGAAGCTGACGATCCGGTCGGCCTCGCCGAGTTTGTAGGTCCGCAGCACCACTCCGGTGTCGCGGTAGAGACGGCTCACCGCTCCATCGTCTCACTGCCGCCGGTGAACGCGTTCGCGGCGGCACGGAAGGGACCGTGCCGCCGCGAAAACGTGGATCAGCAGTACGAGGAGTACTCGCAGCCGTAGGTGGTGGAGTAGGTGACCACCTCGTTGGCGGCGACGATGGCGATGATGATGAAGATGATGCTCAGCACGCAGCCGACGCCACCGAGGATGGTGGAGATCAGGCACAGGGTCTTCGTCGTCCGCGAGGCCTGCTCGGCCATCTGGTAGTTGCCCTGCATCTTGTACTGGCCGACCTCGTTGGACTTCATGATCGCGAAGATCCCGAGGATGATGCCGCCGAGGAACAGCGACGCGATCGCCCAGCCCTTGTACTCGGGGATGTCGTGGCCGCCGCCGGGCATCCCGGGCGGGCCGTAGCCGCCGCCGGGGCCGCCGAACGCGGGCTGCTGCCCGTAGGGCGCGGGCATGCCGCCGGACGGCGGGCCGTAGCCACCGGGCTGCTGGCCGTAACCCGGCTGCGGCTGGCCGTAAGGATTGGTCATCGGAAGATCCCCCAAAGAGGCTGGAGTGGTGAAAGGTGAAAAATCAGATGGCGGCGAAGCTGACGATCAGGATGATCAGGCCGAGGACGCAGCCGAGCCCGCCGAGAATGGTGGAGATCAGGCAGATCGTCTTCGTGGTCCGGGACGCCTGTTCCGCCATCTGGTAGTTGCCCTGCATCTTGTACTGGGCGACCTCGTTGGACTTCATGATCGCGAAGATGCCGAGCAGCACCCCGCCGAGGAACAGCGACGCGATCGCCCAGCCCTTGTAGTCCGGGATGTCCTGCACCGGACCACCCGTGCCGGGGCCACCGCCGAACGGCGAGGGCTGCCCGTACGGCGGCGACGGCTGGCCGTAGGGAGCGGGCTGGCCGTAGGGCGGTGAGGGCTGGCCGTAGGGGGCGGGGTTGGCACCCGACGGGGGACCGTAGCCCGGCTGCGGCTGACCGGGCGGCTGCTGGCCGTACGGCGGCTGCTGACCGTAGGGATTGGTCATGGCTTCCCCCTCACTCGGGTTGATCATGTGGTCGCGGTCGCCCGGCGAGCAGGCCGGTGCGCGGGAGCGTACTCGGTCGGGTGACCCCGGCGGCGCGCAGGCACCGGAACGCCGTCACGTCGCGATAGGACGGTAAGCCAAGCGGGCGGGTTCCGCCCCGGGTTTCGCTATTTCGCCTCGACCACGATCGTCTTGACGATCTTGTCGGCGAAGGTCTGGTTCCGCGCGTCCCACAGGGGCCAGAGGAAGCCGACGCAGCAGGCGGCGGAATCCGCCGCGTGACACAGATCTCGCAGGAACGCCTGCCCCGCCCCGATCGGTGCCCCGCTCCGCGCACCGACGAGCTTGATCCCCACCACCCGCCTGCCGAGCGACTGCCCGGTGCGGCCACCCTTGAGCCAGCGGTTGAGCACCACCCACACCAGCCCCCCGAGCCAGCCGGCGCCCACGGTGACGATTCCCGCGGTGACCGATTCGAGCATCACCAGCGCACCGGCCAGCACCACCAGCAGCACGGGCGCCAAATCGATCAGATAACCGGCGACGCGCTTTCCCCAACCGGCCAATTGCTGTTCACCCGGTGCGGCGACCGCTCCCTGACCCGGCTGTTCCAGCTGCCCCGGCTGCCCGAATGCCGACTGGCCCGGCTGGGCGAAGGAGCCCTGGCCTGACTGCCCTGGCTGGGCGAACGGCGCTTGCCCAGCCTGACCGGGCTGAGCGAACGGCGCCTGCCCCGGCTGGGACGACTGACCGGACTGCGCGAAGGGAGCCTGTCCACCCGCCGGAGCCTGCCCGGACTGCTGGCCCGGCAGCGGGAACGGCCCCGGCTGAGCGCCCTGCGGCAAGGGCCCGGACTGCGGCCCGTGGCCGGGCAACGGGAACGGCCCCGACTGCGGCGCCTGGCCGGACAGCGGCAACGACCCCGACTGCGGCGCCTGGCCGGACAGCGGCAACGACCCCGACTGCGGCGCCTGGCCGGGCAACGGGAACGGCCCGCTTTGCTGCCCCACCTGACCGGGCTGCTCGCCCTGCCCGAGCTGCGACACCCGACCCGGCAGCGCCGGCTGGCCGGGCGGCGAAGGTTGGCCGGGCTGCGGGAACGGGCCCGACGGCTGCCCGAATCGCGGCGTCGGCTGGCCGACCGCACCGGGCTGCCCGGAAGGCACGAACGGCCCGGAAGGTACGGAAGCTGCTGAAGGCCCGGAAGCCACGGGAGCCCCGGAAGGCACGGGAGCCCCGGAAGGCACGGGAACCGCGGAAGGCACGGGAACCGCGGAAGGTGCGGGGGCCGCAGTTCCCGGGTGGCTGATCCGCTGCGTCGAACCGGGGTCGTCGCCGAAGACGCTGGGGGCCGCGGCCGGGGCGGGCGGGAAGATGCCCTCCGGGGACACCCGCTGGGTGCGGTCCTCCTCGGCGGGGCGCACGCCGTGCCCGCCGGCGAGCGGTGGCTGCAGGCGGGTGGTCAGCTCGGGCTGGTCTTCGGTCACTGCTTCTCCCAGGAAAGATCAAACGTAAAGCGCGTTGAACGGCGCGAACGGCAGGTTCCGCACGACGAACCAGACGACGAACGCCACCCCGAACGCCAGCGGCGTCCACCGCCAGTGCAGCCAGCTGTTCACCCACCGGCCCCGCCACCGGCCGACCGCCCACGCGACGGTGCTCCACACCGAAAGCAGGACCACCACCAGCGACAGCGCGTTGTAGTGCAGCGCCCCCAGCAGGTCCCCGTGCAGCAGGCTGTACACCATCCGCAACCCACCGCAGCCGGGGCAGGCGATGCCCAGCAGCGAGTGCGTCGGGCAGACCGGCAGGAAACCGCCCGGGGTGGTCGGGTCGCCGATCAGCACGGCCACGCAGCCGGCGGCCCCGGCGGCGGCCACCGCGGCGGGCGGGCCCAGCGCCTTGACGCGTTCGGCGAAGGTCCGGGCCGGAATCCCGTTGTAGATACCGGTGTAGCCGCTCATACCGACGCCAGCCCGAAGATGCCGAGGAAACCGGCGCCGAAGATGAGCACCACGAAGATCACGTAGAGCGCGAGCAGGATCAGCACGCTCAGCGCCGCCCAGATCGACCACAGCTTGGCGTCGTTCGCCGCCTTCTGCGCGGCCTCGAACTGCCCGGTGAACCACAGCGTCTGCACCTGGTTCGCCTTGACGATGGCCACCACGCCCAGTGGCATGCAGCACATCAGCGTGGTCAGGATGGCCCACACCAGGTGGTTCTCCGGCGGCGGACCGTAGTTCGGCGGGCCGTATCCGTGACCGGGGTAACCCGGTGGTTGCTGAAACGGACCGGTCATCCGCCCCCTCCTCGCATCAGAACCCCAGCCGCCGCAGCTGCTTCGGGTCGCGCTGCCATTCCTTCGCCACCTTGACGTGCAGGTCGAGGTAGACCTTGCTGCCGAGCAGCGCCTCGATCTGCCGCCGGGCCGCGGCCCCCACCTGCTTGAGCCGTTCCCCCTTGTGCCCGAGGATTATGCCCTTCTGACTGGGGCGCTCCACATACAGGAACGCGTGAACGTCGATCAGATCGTTACGTCCCTCGCGCGGCAGCATCTCCTCGACGGTCACCGCGATCGAGTGCGGCAGCTCGTCGTGCACGCCTTCGAGCGCGGCCTCGCGGATCAGCTCGGCGACCAGCGTCTGCTCCGGTTCGTCGGTCAGGTCGCCGTCCGGGTACAGCTGCGGTCCCTCGGGCAGCCGCCGCACCAGCAGGTCGGCCAGTGTCTGCACCTGGAAGCCGTCGACCGCGGAAACCGGGACCAGCTCGGCGAACTCCATCACCTGCTGCAGCGCCAGCAGTTGCGCGGCCACCTGCTCCTTCGGCACCAGGTCGGTTTTGGTCACCACGCCGATCACCGGGGTGCGGCGGGCGATCTTGGTCAGTTCGGCGGCGATGAACCGGTCACCGGGGCCCACCTTCTCGTCGGCGGGCACGCAGAAGCCCACCACGTCCACTTCGGACCAGGTGGAGTGCACGATGTCGTTGAGCCGCTCACCGAGCAGCGTGCGCGGCCGGTGCAGCCCCGGCGTGTCCACGATGACCAGTTGCGCGTCCTCGCGGTGCACCACCCCCCGGATCGCGTGCCGGGTGGTCTGCGGCTTGCTCGAGGTGATCGCGACCTTGCTGCCGACCAGCGCGTTGGTCAGCGTGGACTTGCCCGCGTTCGGGCGGCCGACGAAGCAGGCGAAACCGGAGCGGTGGGTGGTGGTGCTCATCCGCCCATCCTCCCTGACGCTTCACGCCGTCGACTCGGTGATCCCCCCGAGCAGTTCGTCCAGCTCGGCGGCGCCGGCGCGGTTGCCCAGTTCGAGGTGCAGCGCCCTGGCTTCGGTCCAGGTTCCGACGGCTTCGGCCACCCGTCCGGTTCCGTGCAGGGCGCGGCCGAGTTTGGCCAGCGCGCCCGGCAGCCGCGCGACCAGCCTGCGTTCGCGGTATTCGGCCACGTACCCGCTCAGCTCGGCCGCCGCGAGGTCGTAGCGGCCCTGTTCGAGGTGGACCTCGGCGAGCAGCTCCATCGGCAGGAAGCTGCTGGAGTGGTGCCGGTAGCCCGCCACCGCCTCGACCGCCTGGTCCAGCGTGTCCTCGGCGGCCCGCAGGTCACCGGTGCGCAGGTGCAGGTCACCGAGGTGGGTCAGGGTCAGGGTGTGGAAGCCGATGTGGTCCAGCCTGCGGAACCCGGCCGCGGCGGTGCGGTAGGCGTCCACCGCCTCGTCCCACTGCCCGCGGTCCTGGCGCAGGTTGCCCAGCCGCATCCACGCCTCGGCCTCCGCCCTGGCGAAGCCGATCGCCCCGGCCAGCCGCCGGACCTCCAGCACGCACCGCAGCGCCTGATCGGCTTCGCCGCGCACGCGGTGGATGATCGACTCGTTGATCAGCGACAGGATCGTGGTGCGGTGCTTGCCCTGCTCCCCGCTGAGCCGCCGGCTCTCGGCGTAGGCGGCCATCGATTCGTCGTAGGCGCCTTCGAGCCGCAGGCCCAGCCCGAGCAGCGACAACGCCTGCGCGCGGCCGGTGTCGTGCCCGAGTTCGGCGAACAGCCGCTCGGCCCGGCGCGCGTACCGCAGGCAGTCCGCGCTGCCGCGGCCCCAGGCCCGGTCGGCCAGCCCGCGCAGCAGCACCGCCGCGCCGAGCCGGTCGCCGCCGGCTTCGCAGCACCGCAGCGCGGCCAGGTGCGTGCGTTCCCAGTCCTGCCCGAGCACGCGGTATTCGAAGTAACCGACCAGCGCCTCGGCGATCTGCCAGCCGATCGGCACCCGCGCGCCACCGGTGACGATCGCCTGGAGGTTGCGGGCCTCGACGTCGAACCAGCCCGCCGCGTTGCCGCCGAGGATCTCCGGTTCCTCGGCGGAGAGCCGTTCCCGGTCCGGGCAGTTCGAAATCCGTTCCAGCGTCCGGTTGTCGAGCAGGTCGTCGGCGGCTTCGGCGAGCGAGAGCCAGGCCGTGCGCGCCCGGCCCAGTGCCGCCTCGAGCTGCTCCGGCGGCTCGCTCTCCTCGGCGCGTTCCCTGGCGAACAGCCGGGTCAGGTCGTGCAGCCGGTACCGCGTCTGCCCGCAGACGTCGATGCCGACCACCTCCACCAGGTGCACGTCGACCAGCGCGTCCAGGGTGCTCTCCGCCTGCTCGGCGGGCACGTCCAGCAGGGCGGCGCAGACCCACGACGCGAAGTCGGTGACGTCGAGCAGGCCGAGCAGGCGCAGCGCCCGCTGCTCGGCGGGCCGCAGCCCGGTGTAGCTCAGCGCCAGGCTCGCCCGGACCGCGAGGTCCCCGGCCACCAGTTCGTCGAGCCTGCCGCACTCGTCGGCCAGCCGGGCCGCGAGCTGGCCGATGCCGAGCCGCGACCGGGCCACCAGCTTCGCCCCGGCCACCCGCACCGCCAGCGGCAGGTACCCGCACAGCCGGATGATCTCGGCGACCGGACCGGGTTCGGCCTCGACCCGGTCCCGGCCGACCACCCCGGCGAGGAAGGCCCACGCCTGCGGCGGGGTGAACACCTCGACGTCGAGGGACCGCCCGCCTTCCAGGCCGCTGAGCCGGGTGCGGCTGGTGACCACCACCGCGCAGCCCGCCGACCCGGGCAGCAGCGGGCGCACCTGCTCCTCACCCGCGGCGTTGTCCAGCAGCACCAGCACCCGGCGCCCGGCCAGCTTGCTGCGGAACAACGCCGCGCGGTCGGCCAGCTCGTCCGGGATGGCACCGCCGTCCACCCCGAGCGAGAGCAGGAAGCTGGCCAGCACCCGCGCCGGATCGCGCACCACCTCCTGGGTGCCGCACAGGTCCACGTAGAGCTGCCCGTCCGGGAAGTGCTCGGTGACCAGGTGCGCGGCCCGCACGGCGAGCGTGGTCTTGCCGACCCCGCCCTGCCCGGCCAGCGTCACCACCGGCACGGCTTCACCGGGTGCGGTCAGCGTGCGCACCAGTTCCTCGAGTTCGGTGGTGCGGCCGGTGAAGTCGCCCACCGTCGGCGGCAGCTGCGCCGGGCCGTCGAACGCCTCGCGGGCCGGGGTGCGTGGCCGGCGCACCGGCTGGTGCCGCAGCGATTCCCCGCGCAGCACGGCCTGTTCGAGCGCCTTGAGCTCGGCCGTGGGCTCCAGGCCGAGTTCACGGCCGAGCCGCCGGTGCAGCCTGCGGTAGGCGGCGAGCGCGTCCCTGGTGCGGCCGGTGCGGTGCAGCGCGATCATCAGCTGCGCCCACAGCCGCTGCTCGAACGGGTGCTCGTGGGTCAGCGCGAGCAGCGCGGGCACCAGTTCGGCCGCGCGGTCCAGCCGGAGCACCGCGTCGTGGTAGTCGAGCAGCGCGCCGACCCGCTCGTGTTCCAGCGCGGGTGCGATCCGCTCGGAGATCAGCTCCGATTCGATGCCCGCCATCGGCGCCCCGCGCCACAGGCAGAGCGCGCGCTGGAACAACTCGGCGGCCGTCGCGTCGTCGTGCCAGGCCAGTTCCCGCGCCTTCGCCACCGACGCGCGGAAGCGGTGCAGGTCGACCCGGGACGGCGCCACGTCGATGAGGTAACCGTTGGCCCTGGCCAGGATCTGCACCGGGTGCCCGGCGAACGAGCGGCGCAGCCGCGAAACCACCACCTGCACCGCGTTGCGCACGGTGTCCGGCCAGTCCTCGCCCCACAACGCGTCGGCGATCCGCTCCAGCGGCACCACCTGCCCCGGTTCGAGCAGGAGCATGGCCAGCAGGCAGCGCTGCCTGCCCGCGCTGACCGTGCCGCTGGGCACGCCGGTGATCTCGAGTGGTCCCAAGATCCCGAAGTCCACGCGTTCTCCCGCAGCGTCGGCGAGTGGTCAGGTCCCGCCTAGCGCAGCACTTCCTGCACCGATCCGGAAGGGTCCGCGCGAAAAATAGGGGCATCGGCGGAAAGATCGCGGACCGCGTGCACCGAGGGCTCGCGGAAGACCGGCTCGGCGGAGACCACCGCGGCCGCCTCCAGCCCCTCCGCCCCGCTCGACACCGCGGCCGCCACCGCCGCCTGCAACGCGGTGAGCTGGAACGACGGCAGGTCGATGGTGGTCGCCGCGTAGGTGCGGCCGTCGGTGTCCCTGACCGCGGCGCCCTCCTCGGCACCGGTCCTGGCCCTGGCCGACCGGGCGAGGATGACGATCTTCTCGTCCTCGGCACCCAGCTCCACCTCAGGCATGCTCCACGCTCCGATCCCGTTCGTCCTGCTCGTCCCGTTCCTCGCGCGGCACCCGCACCCGCCGCCCGGCGATCGTCTCGTCGCTGGCCCGCACCACCACGGTGGTGATCCGCATCCGGCCGCGCCGGTCCTTGCCGCCCTCGGCGTGCAGCCGCAGCCCGGCGACCTCGGCTTCGGCACCGGGCAGCGGCACCCGGCCGAGCCGTTGCGCGAGCAGCCCGCCGACGGTCTCCACGTCGTGGTCGTCGAGTTCGATGCCGAACAGCTCACCGAGGTCGTCCACGCCGAGCCGCGCCGACACCCGCACCGAGGACTCGTCCAGCGCCTCGACCGGCGGTCGCTCGTCGGCGTCGGACTCGTCGGTGATCTCGCCGACGATCTCCTCCAGGATGTCCTCGATGGTCAGCAGGCCCGCGGTGCCGCCGTACTCGTCGATCGCGATGGCCAGGTGGTGGCGCGAGACCTGCATCTCCTTGAGCAGTTCGTCGAGCCGCTTGGAGTCGGGCACGAAGCTGGCCTGGCTCATCAGCTCGCGCACCTCACGCGCGGCGCCGCCGTCGGCCATCGAGGCCCGCACCAGGTCCTTGATGTTGACCACACCGACGATGTCGTCGACCGACTCGTCGATCACCGGCAGCCGGGTGAACCCGGAGCGCAGCGAGAGCGCCAGCGCCTGCCGCACCGACTTGCCCTGCTCGATCCAGACGATCTCGGTGCGCGGCACCATCACCTCGCGGGCCACGGTGTCACCCAGCTCGAACACCGAGTGGATCATCTCGCGCTCGGAGTCCTCCACCACCCCGCGTTCCTGGGCGAGGTCGACCAGTTCACGCAGCTCGACCTCGGAGGTGAACGGGCCTTCGCGGAAGCCCTTGCCGGGGGTGATCGCGTTGCCCAGCAGGATCAGCAGCCTGCTCAGCGGCCCGAGCACGGTGCCGAGCGCCCGCACCAGCCCGGCGACCACCAGGCCGACGCGGTACGGGTGCTGGCGGCCGATGGTGCGCGGCCCGACCCCGATCAGCACGTAGCTGACCAGGATCATCACCAGGCCCGCGACCACCACGGCCAGCGAGACCGGCTCGATCCAGCGCAGGAACACCACGGTGACCAGCACCGTGGAGGTCAGCTCGCAGCCCAGCCGCAGCAGGAGCAGCAGGTTGATGTGGCGGCGGCGTTCGGCGATCACCGCGACCAGCTGGCGGGCCCCGGCCCGGCCCAGCCGCACCATGCCCTCGGCCCTGGCCTGCGAGACCGTGCTCACCGCGGCGTCCGCCGCGGCGAACACCCCGCCGAGCAGGACCAGGGCCACGGCGACGAGCAGCAGGGAGGTCGAGCTGGTCATCGGCTCAGCCGGGTTCGCCCGGTTCGCCGGGCTCGGCGGGTTCGGCCACCCGGTCCAGCCCCGCGGTGCCGAGCAGCCGGTCGTCGGCGTTGCGCTGCGCGTCCTGCCTGCGCACCGCCGCGGTGGCCGCGCGGAACTCGGTCAGGATGCGCTTCTGCAGCCCGAACATCTCCTTCTCCTCGGCCGGTTCCGCGTGGTCGTAGCCGAGCAGGTGCAGCACGCCGTGCACGGTGAGCAGGTGCAGTTCCTCGGTCAGCGAGTGACCGGCGGTGTGCGCCTGGTCCTTCGCGAACGCCGGGCAGAGCACGATGTCGCCGAGCAGCGCCGGGGAGGCGTCCGCGGCGTCGGGACGGCGGGTGGAGTCCAGCTCGTCCATCGGGAAGGCCATCACGTCGGTCGGACCCGGCAGGTCCATCCACCGCTCGTGCAGGTCCTCCATCACGTCCAGGGTGACCAGCAGCACCGACAGCTCGGCCAGCGGGCTGACCTCCATCTTGTCCAGCGCGAACCGGGCCGCCGAGACGATGGAGGCCTCGTCGACGCCGACGCCGGACTCGTTGGCGATCTCGATGCTCACCGGCGCTGGCCCTTCCAGCCGTTGGTGCTCTCGGTGGCGTCCTGGACCGCCTGCCACTTCTCGTAGGCGTCGACGATGTCGCCGACCAGGCGGTGGCGCACCACGTCCTGGCTGGTCAGCGTGGCGAAGTGCAGGTCGTCCACGCCCTCGAGGATCTCGCGCACCACCCGCAGGCCGCTGCGCTGCCCGCTGGGCAGGTCGACCTGGGTGACGTCGCCGGTGACCACGATCTTCGAGCCGAAGCCGAGCCGGGTCAGGAACATCTTCATCTGCTCCGGCGTGGTGTTCTGCGCCTCGTCGAGGATGATGAACGCGTCGTTGAGGGTGCGGCCGCGCATGTAGGCCAGCGGCGCGATCTCGATGGTGCCCGCCTGCATCAGCCGCGGGATCGACTCGGGGTCGACCATGTCGTGCAGGGCGTCGTAGAGCGGGCGCAGGTACGGGTCGATCTTCTCGTTGAGCGTGCCGGGCAGGTAACCCAGCCGCTCCCCGGCCTCGACCGCCGGGCGGGTCAGCACGATCCGGGTGACCAGCTTGCCCTGCAGCGCCTGCACGGCCTTCGCCATGGCCAGGTAGGTCTTGCCGGTGCCTGCCGGGCCGACGCCGAAGACGACGGTGTGCTTGTCGATCGCGTCGACGTAGCGCTTCTGGTTCAGCGTCTTGGGCCGGATGGTGCGCCCGCGGCGGGACAGGATGTCCATGCTGAGCACGTCGGCGGGCGATTCGGCGCCACCGGCGGAGAGCATGCCGACGGTGCGGCGCACCGTGCCGGGGTCGACCTGCTGGCCGCGCTCGGCCAGCGTGACCAGCTCGGCGAACACCCGCTCGGCGAAGGCCACGTCGGCCGGGTCACCGGTGAGGGTGACCTCGTTGCCGCGGACGTGGACGTCGGCGGTGAGCAGTTCTTCGGCGACGCGCAGGTTCTCGTCCCGCGACCCCAGCAGGGTCAGCGCGGCGGCGTCGGGAATGGGGAATCGGGACTTCGCGTCCGGCGTGGCTGCCGCCTCGACCTGCTGGTCGTCACGCGGGACTTCGGATCGGGCGGCTCCACCCGGTGCGGTACCGGCCACTGGGCCTCGGGCCTGCTTTCTGCGCTTGCGCTGCTGGTCGTGAGTTGTTTGGTCACCCACGATGCTAGCGGTAGGCGGCCCGGCGGCGCAGGTGGTTACCCCGCGGCCGGCTGGTGACCGGCTTGTGGCTAGCCCAGTTTGCCGAAGTGGCCGAGCTGTTCCCCGCCGAGCACGTGGGCGTGGACGTGGAAGACCGTCTGGCCGGCGTCGCCTCCGGTGTTGAACACCACGCGGTAGCCGCTGGTGGTGATGCCCTCGAGCTCGGCGACCTTGGCCGCGGTGGCGGCCACCTCGGCCAGCCCCTCGGCGTCGGCGGCGGCGAACTCGGCGAGGTTGCGGTACCGCTTCTTCGGCACGACCAGCACGTGCACCCTGGCCTGGGGCTGGATGTCGCGGAAGGCGAGGGTGTTCTCGGTCTCGTGCACGATGTCCGCCGGGATCTCCCTGGCGATGATCTTCTCGAAGAGGGTCTCCGCGTCGTTCATACCGAGACCCTAGCGGTTCGGGGACCCCACCCCGCTCGCCCATTGTGACGACGGCGGAGAAGGGGGGCTCTGGTTGGTGCTCCTGCACCCTTCCCCCTCACTTCCCAGCCCCACCCGGACACCCCTTTTCTCGCTGGGCTGCCCCCACCCATTTCCGCTGGGCTGCCCCCACTCACTTCCCGCTAGGCTGCCCGCACTCCGGCTCTGCTGCGCGGGCCGCCCTCTCAAGACCCGGCCGCACACACGTGTGGGCCCGACGGCGCACGCGTTCGGCGACCAAAGGTGCCGCCCACCAAACGAAACCCGCCAACGGAAAGGCGAGCGAAGCGAAGCCACGCGGGGGGTCCAGGGGGCTTGCCCCCTGGCGGGGGGTCTGGGGGTTCGACCCCCAGAAGACACACGTTCCGTCGTCCCCCGCGAAGGGCAACGCCCGAGCAGGGACGACGAACGCAAGGAACGCCGCGGGGCGGTGGAACCTGGGGGTCGCTCCACCGCCGCCGCGGCTCCGCCGGACCGAGGGGGGAGGTGTCCGGCGGGGACTCCGGTGCACGGGCTTCGAGCCGCTGTGCCCGGAAACCGTGTGTGCTGTCTCGGATGACCAGAGTAACGGCTGAAGCTGTGGGCGCGCCAGGTCAGGGCGTAAAATTACGCCGAATAATTTCTCGGGTTTCGAATACCTCCGGTAGCCCGATCCGCCTGGTGGTCAACCCCAGCGTGAGGTGAGCGCGCCAAGTGCGCCGAGGGCCACCGCGGCGGCGGTGGAGGTCCGCAGGACGGTCCGGCCTAGTCTGACCGGACGTGCCCCGGCGTCCGAGAGCAGGGACAGCTCGGCCGGTGCGATTCCGCCTTCCGGGCCCACCACCAGCAACAGGTTCCCGGTCGCCGGAAGGCCGGCGTCCGCCAGGCGGACACCGGCTTCGGCTTCCAGCACCAGGGCGCGGTCGACTTCGCCGGCCAGGGCGGCCAGTTGCCCGGTGGTGACCGGGCCGGTGACTTCCGGCAGGCGTGTGCGCCTGGCCTGCTTCGCGGCGGCGCGGGCGGTGGAGCGCCAGCGGGCCAGTGCCTTCTCCCCGCGTGGGCCCTCTTCCCACTTCGCCACGCTGCGGGCGGCCCGCCACGGCACGATCTCGTCGGCCCCCGCCTCGGTGGCCAGTTCCACGGCGAGTTCCCCGCGGTCGCCCTTGGCCAGCGCCTGCGCGACGATCACGCGCAGCGCCGGCTCGGGCTCGGACCACGACTCCTCGACCCGCAGGGTGAGCGTGGCGTCGCGGCCGGGGTGGACGGACTCGGTCACGCACCGGGCACCGCCGCCGCGGCCGTCGGTGAGCACGACGCGCTCACCGGGCCGGATCCGGCGCACGGTCGCCGCGTGCCGGGCCTCCTCCCCGTCGAGCACCGCGTGGTCGCCCGACGGCAGGGCGCCGACCAGGAAAACCGGGTCCACTACCGGCTCTTGGTGCGCAACTTCGAGAACAGCCCGCCGTGCTTGCCGTTGCCCGCCAGCGTCGGCGAGTCCTCCCCGCGCACCTGGGCCAGCTCGCGCAGCAGCTCGCGCTGCGCTTCGTCGAGCTTGGTCGGGACCACGACCTCGACGTGCACGTGCAGGTCACCGCGGCCGTCCACGCGCCCGGACGAACGCAGCCGCGGCATGCCCTTGCCGGTCAGCACCAGCTCGGTGTTCGGCTGCGTGCCCGGCTCGATCTCCAGCTCGTGCTCACCGTCGATCAGCGTGTCCATCGGCATCTTCGCGCCCAGCGCAGCCGTGGTCATCGGCACGCTCAGCTTGCAGTGCAGGTCGTTGCCCTGGCGGATGAACACCTCGTGCGGTGCCTCGTCGATCTCGACGTACAGGTCACCGGCGGGCCCGCCGCCGGGACCGACCTCGCCCTGGCCGGACAGCCGGATCCGCATGCCGTCACCGACACCGGGCGGCACCTTCGCGGTGACCGTGCGGCGCGAGCGCACCCGGCCGTCGCCACCGCACTGGCGGCACGGGTCGGTGATGACCTCGCCGAACCCGCGGCAGACCGGGCAGGCGCGCGCGGTGACCACCTGGCCGAGGAACGACCGCTGCACCGACTGGATCTCCCCCTGGCCACCGCAGGTGTCGCAGGTCTTCGTGGTGGCACCGGCCGCCGTGCCCGCCCCGCGGCACAGGTCGCACAGGATCGCCGTGTCGACGGTGATCTCCTTGTCGACGCCGGTGGCGCACTCCTCCAGCGTCAGGCCGATGCGGATGAGCGCGTCCGAACCCGGCTGCACCCGGCTGCGCGGGCCCCGCCCGCGGCCACCACCACCGGCGGCACCGCCGAAGAAGGCGTCCATGATGTCGCCGAGCCCGCCGAAGCCGCCGAACGGGTCGCCCCCGCCACCGCGGGCGGCCCCGCCGTCCATCGGGTCACCGCCGAGGTCGACGATCTTGCGCTTCTGCGGGTCGGACAGCACCTCGTACGCCGTGGTCACCTCGCCGAAGCGGTGCTTGGCGTCCTCGGACGGGTTGACGTCCGGGTGGAGTTCCCTGGCGAGCTTGCGGTACGCGCGCTTGATCTCCTGATCAGTCGCGTTCTTCGCGACACCGAGCGTGCCGTAGTAGTCCCTGGCCACCGTACTGCCGTCCTCCTGCCGAAAAACCTCGAAAAAGCGGGCTCACCTGCCCGAGAGCATCTGCCCCACGTAGTTGGCCACCGCGCGCACCGCGGCGATGGTGCTCGGGTAGTCCATCCTCGTCGGCCCGACGATCCCCATGCCGCCGAGCAGGGTGTCCATGCCGTAGCCGACCGACACCACCGAGGTGCTCCGCATCTGCTCGTCCTCATTTTCCTCGCCGATGCGCACCGTGACCGCACCGGGGTTGCGGGCCGCCGCGAGCAGCTTCAGCACCACCACCTGCTCCTCCAGCGCCTCCAGCACCTGGCGCAGCGAACCCGGGAAGTCCGCCACGTTGCGGGTCAGGTTCGCGGTGCCACCGAGCACCAGCCGTTCCTCCGGGTGCTCCACCAGCGACTCGACCAGCACGGTACACACCCGGGTGGTGGCGTCGCGCAGGTCGGAGGGGGCCTGCTCGGGCAGCTCGGCCACCCTGGCCGCCGCCTCGGCCAGCCGGCGCCCGGCCAGCGCGGCGTTCAGCGAGGTCCGCAGCCGGGAGACCGCCTCCTCGGTGATCACGTCGCCGATGTCCACCGTGCGCTGGTCGACCCGGCCGGTGTCGGTGATCAGCACCAGCATCAGCCGGGCCGGGGTCAGCGGCACCACCTCGAGGTGGCGCACGCTGGAGTTGGTCATCATCGGGTACTGCACCACCGCGACCTGCCTGGTCAGCTGCGCGAGCAGGCGCACGGAGCGGCGGAGCACGTCCTCCATGTCGACCGCGCCGTCGAGGAACGAGGTGATCGCCCGGCGCTCGGCCGCGGACAGCGGCTTGATCTCGGAGAGCCGGTCGACGAAGACCCGGTAGCCCTTGTCGGTGGGGATGCGGCCGGCGCTGGTGTGCGGCTGGGTGATGTAGCCCTCTTCCTCGAGCGCCGCCATGTCGTTGCGGACTGTGGCGCTGGACACACCCAGGTTGTGCCGGTCCACGATCGCCTTGGAGCCGACCGGCTCCTGGTTCGACACGTAGTCGGCGACGATGGCGCGCAACACCTCGAACCGGCGCTCTTCCGCGTTGGCCACGCCTGCCTCACCTCCGCCTCCGCCTGCCACGATCAGGTCAAGTTTACGGAAAGCTGCGCCTGCCGCGCTCAAGGCGGGCGGAGGTGGGGCGCGGCGGGTCAGGTGTTGCGCGGGAAGCCGAGGTTCACCCCGCCGTGGGACGGGTCGGGCCAGCGCGAGGTGACCACCTTGGTGCGGGTGAAGAAGTGGAAGCCCTCCGGCCCGTAGGCGTGGCTGTCGCCGAACAGCGAGTCCTTCCAGCCGCCGAACGAGTAGTAGCCGACCGGCACCGGGATCGGCACGTTCACCCCGACCATGCCGACCTCGACCTCGTTCTGGAACCGCCGCGCGGCGCCGCCGTCGCTGGTGAAGATGGCCGTGCCGTTGCCGTACGGGTTCGCGTTGACCAGCTCGACGGCGGGCTCGTAGCCCTCGGCGCGGACCACCGAGAGCACCGGCCCGAAGATCTCGTCGCGGTAGATCGACATCTCCGGCGAGACCCCGTCGAACAGGGTCGGGCCGAGCCAGTAGCCGCCGTCCTCGCCGGCCACCTCGATCCCGCGCCCGTCCACCACCAGCTCCGCGCCCGCCTCGACGCCCGCCTCCACATAGGACTCCACCTTGGCGTGGTGCGCGGCGGTGACCAGCGGGCCCATCTCCGAGTCCGGGTGCCTGCCGTCACCGACCCGCAGCTTCCGGATGCGCTCGGTGATCTTGGCGACCAGTTCGTCGCCGACCGGGTCGACCGCGACCACCACGGAGACCGCCATGCAGCGCTCCCCCGCCGAGCCGAACCCGGCCGAGACCGCGGCGTCGGCGGCCAGGTCGAGGTCGGCGTCGGGCAGCACCACCATGTGGTTCTTCGCACCGCCGAGCGCCTGCACCCGCTTGCCGTGCCGGGTACCGGTTTCGTAGACGTAGCGCGCGATCGGCGTGGATCCGACGAACGAGATCGCCTTGACCTCGGGGTGCTCCAGCAGCCCGTCCACCGCGACCTTGTCCCCGTGCAGCACGTTCAGCACCCCGGCGGGCAACCCGGCCTCGGCGAACAGCTCGGCGATGAAGTTGGCCGCCGACGGGTCCTTCTCGCTCGGCTTGAGCACCACGGTGTTGCCGCAGGCGATGGCGTTCGGCACGAACCACAGCGGCACCATGGCCGGGAAGTTGAACGGCGAGATCACCCCGACCACGCCGAGCGGCTGCGCGATCGAGTACACGTCGACCCCGGTGGACGCCTGCTCGCTGAACCCGCCCTTGAGCAGTTGCGCCGCCCCGCAGGCGTATTCGACGTTCTCGATGGCGCGGGCGATCTCCCCGGCGGCGTCCGACTCGACCTTGCCGTGCTCGCTGGTGACGATCTTGGCCAGCTCGTGCTTGCGGGCCGAGAGCAGCTCGCGGAAGGCGAACAGCACCCGCGTGCGCGCCGCCAGCGAAGCCTTCCGCCAGCCGGGGAAGGCGTTCTTCGCCGCGCCCACGGCCGCTTCGACCTCGGCGGCCCCGGCGAAGTCGACCCGCGCGGCCACCCGCCCGGTCGCCGGGTCGAACACCTCCCCGGACCGCTCGGCGGTCCCGCTGAAGGGCTTGCCGCCGATCCAGTGGCTGATCCGTTCCGTCACTTGCGTGCCTCCTGCGCCGCGGCGATCGATCCTTCGAGGATTTCCAGTGCCTCACCGGTTTCGGCGTCGGTGAGGGTCATCGGCGGGGCCAGCCGGATCACGTTGCCGTGCAGCCCGCCCTTGCCCACCAGCAGCCCGCGCCGCTTCGCCTCCTCCAGCACCACCCCGGCGGACGGCGGGCTGGGCGAGCGGTCGGCCTCGACCAGTTCGAGCCCGATCATCAGCCCCTTGCCGCGCACGTCCCCGAGCACATCGTACTTTCCGGCCAGGTCGCGCAGGCCGCCGAACAGCGTGTCGCCCTGCTTGGCCGCGTTGCCCTGCAGGTCGTTGTCCAGCAGGTAGTCCAAAGTGGCCTTCGCGCCGGCGGTGGAGACCGGGTTGCCGCCGAAGGTGGAGATGGAGTTGGCCCGCAGGCAGTCCATCACCTCACCGCGTGCCACCACCCCGCCGATGGCCAGGCCGTTCCCGAGCCCCTTGGCGAAGGTCATCACGTCCGGGGTGACGCCGTGCGCCTGCATGCCCCAGAAGTGCTCCCCGGTGCGCCCCCAGCCGGTCTGCACTTCATCGGAGATGAGCAGGATGCCGTGCTCGTCGAGCACCTCCTTGAAGGCGCCGAAGAAGCCGTCCGGCGGCACGTTGAACCCGCCGACGCCCTGGATCGGCTCGGCGATCATCGCGGCCACGTCGCCGGAGGTGCTGGTCTGCAGCACGTCACGCAGGTCTTCGGTGCAGGCGGCGATGAAGCCGGCATCGGACAGCGAAGCGAACGGGCTGCGGTACCGGTACCCGCCGTGCACGTAGCTGACCTTGACCGGCGAGAGCGAGCTGGCCGACCAGCCCCGGTTGCCGGTGATGCCGACCGTGGCGAAGGCCCGGCCGTGGTAGGAGTTGCGCAGCGCCAGGATCTGGTTGCTGCGCCGGTACTGCGTCGCCAGCATCAGCGCGGTCTCGTTGGCCTCGGTGCCCGAGTTGGTGAAGAACACCTTCGCGCCCTCGATGCCGGACAGCCCGGCGATCTGCTCGGCCAGCTCTACCTGCTTGCGGATCAGGTACAGCGTCGAGGTGTGCAGCACCCCGGTGTCGAGCTGGCGGCGGATCGCCTCGGAGATCTCCGCGACGTCGTAACCGATGGCGTTGGTCAGGATGCCGGCGAAGAAGTCGAGGTAGGTGTTCCCGTCCGCGTCGGTGACCCGGCGCCCCTGAGCCCGCACGATCTCGATCGGCTCGTCGTAGTAGAGGGCCAGCCAGTTCGGCAGGACGGCGCGATGCCGGGAGAGCAGCTCCGATTCGGTCATGCAGCCGAGTGTGCGGACCGGCCCGGCGGGGGCGCCACGAGCAACCTGTACGGACTCCGCGCCGCGCCCGTACAGTCTGCCCATGTACCCCACGGTCGCCGAGGTGCTCGCCCTGCCGGTGCTCCGGCACGGCCGCCCGCACGTGGTGGCCGGGGCCGCCGGGCTGGACCGCCGGGTGCGCTGGGTGCACGTGGCCGAGGTGATCGACATCGCGCACCTGCTCAAGGGCGGTGAGCTGGTGCTGACCACCGGGGTGGCGCTGCCCGACGACGGGGCGCAGCTGGCGGGGTACCTCGATTCGCTGGCCGCGGTCGGGGTGGCCGGGCTGGTGGTGGAGCTGGTCCGGCACTGGAGCGACGCGCTGCCCGCCGGGCTGACCGAGGCCGCCGACCGCCGTGGCCTGCCGCTGATCACGCTCTCGCGCGAGACCCGGTTCGTCGCGGTCACCGAGACGGTGAACGGGCTGATCGTGGACGCCCAGGTGGACGAGCTGCGTGAAGCGGACCGGGTGCACCAGACCTTCACCGCGCTGACCGTGTCCGGCGCCGAGCCCGACGTGGTGCTCCGCGAGGTCGCCCGGATCACCGACCAGCCGGTGGTGCTGGAGACGCTGTCGCACGAGGTGCTCGCCTACGACACCGCCGGCACCGACCCCGGTGAACTGCTCTCCGGCTGGCCGCGGCGGTCCGCGCAGGTGCAGCTCGGCGAGCGCACCGGGTACCACGCGGGGGCCGGCTGGCTGGTCACCGTGGTCGGCGCGCGGGGGCACGACTGGGGGCGGCTGGTCGTCGTCTGCGCCGAACCGCCCCGCGACCGGCACGTGGTGGTCGCCGAACGGGCCGCGTCCGCGCTCGCGCTGCACCGGCTGGTCGCCAAGGACAGCGACAGCCTGGAGCGCCAGGCGCACCGCGCGGTGCTCAGCGAACTGCTGGCCACCCCGGTGCCCGCCGCGGAACTCGTGGTGCGCGCGGCCGCGCTGGCCGTGCCGCTGACCGGCAGGCAGCTGATCGGCGCGGCGATCCGGCCGGTGCTGTCCGGGGTCACCGACCCGGCGCTCAACCTGGCCGCGGTGCTGCGGGAACTGGCTGACGCGGCGGCGGTCGCCACCCGGCGCGCCCGGGTCTCCGCCCTGGTCGCCGTGGTCGGCGACACCAGCGTCCGCGCCCTGCTTTCCCTATCCCCGCAAGCGGAACCGGAGGCCGTGCTGGACCGGCTGGCGGCCGAGGTGCACCAGGCGCGCGGAGTGGCGCCGTCGATCGTCGCGGTGGGGACCACGGTGGGCGCCGCCGCCGACGCCCGGCGCAGCCTCACCGAAGCCGGGCACGTGGCCGACGCCGTACCGGCCACCGCCGAGTCCGCGAAGGGCTTCCACCGGCTCGAAGACGTGCGCCTGCGCGGACTGCTGCACCTGCTCGCCGGCGACGAGCGCGTGACCGCCTTCGCTTCGCGGGAACTCGGCGCGCTGCTCGCCAAGGACCCGGCCACCGGCAACCGGCTGCTGCAGGCGCTGCGGTTCTACTGCGCGCACGGCGGCAACAAGTCCGCCGCCGCGGCCGCCGCGCACATGTCGAGGACCGCCTACTACCAGCAGTTGGCCCGGGTCGAACAGGTGCTGGGAGTACCCCTGGAGGACCCGGAATCGATGCTCTCGCTGTATGTGGCGCTGCTGGCCCACGACATTTCCACCACCCGACCGTGACGGCGATTTTCACCCCGTCGAGTAGCTCAGTGAACAGCTGCCGCCGCCGATGAACCGATCATGGCTATTTTTCCCTTCGAACCGCTGACCGCGTGTGCGCTGACCCTGGCCTGCCTGGGAGGCCCGGCCCAACCCGCCGAGTCCTCGCTCGCCCTGTCCACCCTGGACTCCGCCGGCCGCGGCGGTGCCGTCGTGCTGCACTGCGGCCCGGCCGGCGGCACCCACCCGGCCGCCGAAGCCGCCTGCAACACCCTGCTCGGCGCCGACGGCGACTTCGAGCGCGTCACCCCGCGCGACGTCGCCTGCACGCTGGAGTACGCCCCGGTGGAAGCCCGCGCCCACGGCACCTGGCGCGGCAGGCACATCGAGTTCCACACCACCTACCCCAACCGCTGCGCCACCGACGCCCACTCGGGCGGCATCTTCGGTTTTTGAGGCACTGACGCGTTACCACCGCGTTGAACAGGGGTTTCGCCGGGGGTGCATGCATCCCCGGCGAGCCATGCGCAATCGACAGTGTGTTCTCCGACACAGGCATCGGTGAACACTCTGCCACTGCCGGCACGGCCGGGGCCGGTCGCAGGATTCCGCAATGACGCACACCCGATCGCAGCCCGGCACCGCCGGTGACGAGGTCGTGCACCCCGACGGCCGCGTCGACCTGGCCGATCCCGGGGTGCTCACGGGCAGCCGTTTCCTCAACCCCGAACTGGCGCCGGTCCCGATCGGCAAGCGCACCTGGACCACCTACAACTACTTCGCGCTGTGGATGGGGATGGCGCACAACATCCCCAGCTACGCGCTCGCCGCCTCGCTGATCGCGCTCGGCATGAACTGGGTGCAGGCGCTGCTGACCATCGTGCTCGGCAACCTCATCGTGCTCGCGCCGATGCTGCTGAACAGCCACGCCGGCACCAAGTACGGCATCCCGTTCCCGGTGTTCGCCCGCGCCTTCTACGGCATCCGCGGCGCCAACTTCGCCGCGCTGCTGCGGGCGTTCATCGCCTGCGGCTGGTTCGGCATCCAGACCTGGGTCGGCGGTGAGGCCATCTACATCCTCACCGGCAAGCTGGTCGGCGACGGCTGGCGCAACGCCGCCGAGGTGGCCGGGCAGCCGTGGACGCTGTGGTTGTCCTTCGCGGTGTTCTGGCTGGTGCAGATGCTGATCATCTGGCGCGGCATGGAAGCCGTGCGCCACTTCGAGAACTGGACCGCGCCGCTGGTTTCGGTCGGCTTCCTGATCCTGCTGGGCTACGTGCTGGTCAAGGCGGGCGGTTTCGGCCCGATCCTGTCCGACCCGGGCAGGCTCGGCTGGGGACCGGAGTTCTGGAAGGTGTTCGCGCCGATGCTGATGGCGATGATCGCCTTCTGGTCGACGCTGTCGCTGAACATGCCGGACTTCACCCGCTTCGGCGGCAGCCAGCGCAGGCAGATGCGCGGGCAGATCCTCGGCCTGCCGACCACGATGACCTTCATCGCCGTCGTCGCCATCCTGACCACCTCGGGCGGCAAGGTGCTCTACGGCGAGGAGATCTGGGACCCGGCGAAGCTGGCGGACCGGTTCTCCAGCCCGGTGCTGGTGGTGCTGGCGCTGATCGCGCTGGTGCTGGCGACCATCTCGGCGAACCTGGCGGCGAACGTGGTCAGCCCGGCGTACGACTTCTCCAACGCCTTCCCGAAGCGGATCACCTTCGCCGTCGGCGGGCTGATCACCGGGGTGATCGGCATCGGCATCCAGCCGTGGAAGCTCTACTCCGACCCGAGCATCTACGTCTTCGCCTGGCTCGGGTTCTACGGCGGCCTGCTCGGCGCGGTGGCCGGGGTGCTGGTCGCCGGGTACTGGGTGCTCCACCGCACCGAACTGCACCTGGCCGACCTCTACCGCGAAGGCGGCCGCTACTGGTTCCGCGGCGGCTGGAACTGGCGGGCGATCGCGTCCACCGTGGCCGGTGCGGTGGTGGCCGTCGGTGGCGCCTACACCGCCGCCGGTGAGCAGGGCCCCTTTCCCGAGGACGGCCTGATCCCGTTCCTCAAGCCGTTCTACGACTACAACTGGGTGGCCGGGCTGGCCGTGGCCTTCGTGGTCCACCTGGCGCTGTCGTGGCGGTCTCGGCACAACGCCGGCGGCGGGGAGCACGCCGCGGCCCGACAAGGAGGAGACAAGTGAGCGACCTGGTACGCGCGGGCCTGGTCCAGCAGCGCTGGACCGGCGACAAGGAGTCGATGATCTCGGGCGCGGTGGACGCCATCGCGAAGGCGGCCTCGCAGGGTGCGCAGGTGGTCTGCCTGCAGGAGCTGTTCTACGGCCCGTACTTCTGCCAGGTGCAGGACGCCGACTACTACTCCTACACCGAGGGCATCCCGGACGGGCCGACCACCAGGCTGATGCAGGAGGTCGCCGAACGCCACGGCGTGGTGCTGGTGGTGCCGATGTACGAGGCCGAGCAGCCCGGCGTGTACTACAACACCGCCGCGGTGATCGACGCCGACGGCACCTACCTCGGCAAGCACCGCAAGAACCACATCCCGCAGGTGAAGGGGTTCTGGGAGAAGTTCTACTTCCGGCCGGGCAACCTGGGGTACCCGGTGTTCGACACCGCGGTCGGCCGGATCGGCGTGTACATCTGCTACGAGCGGCACTTCCCCGAGGGCTGGCGCGCGCTCGGCCTGGCCGGGGCGAAGATCGTGTTCAACCCGTCGGCGACCAGCCGCGGGCTCTCGGAGTACCTGTGGCGCCTGGAGCAGCCCGCCGCCGCGGTGGCCAACGAGTACTTCGTCGGCACGATCAACCGCGTCGGGGTGGAACCGCTGGGCGACAACGACTTCTACGGCCAGACCTACTTCGCCGACCCCCGCGGGCAGCTGATCGGCGAGGCCGCGTCGGACACCGAGGAGGAGATCGTGGTGCGGGACCTGGACATGGGCCTGCTCAACGAGGTCCGCGACCTGTGGGCGTTCTACCGGGACCGGCGCCCGGACAGCTACGGCCCGCTGACCGAGGCGTGAGGGGGGCCGGATGCGCACCCTGATCAAGGGCGGCACGGTGCTCAGCTCGACCGGCACCAGCGTGGCCGACGTGCTCGTCGACGGGGAGAAGATCGCCGCGGTGGCCGCGCCCGGGGTGTTCGGCGAGGCGGATCGGGTGATCGACGCGACCGGCAAGTACGTGATGCCGGGCGGGATCGACGCCCACACGCACATGGAGATGCCCTTCGGCGGCACCTTCTCGCACGACACCTTCGGCACCGGCACCACGGCCGCCGCCTGGGGCGGTACCACCACGATCATCGACTTCGCGGTGCAGGCCAAGGGCACCACGCTGCAGTCCACACTGGACAAGTGGCACGAGAAGGCGGACGGCAACTGCGCCGTCGACTACGGCTTCCACATGATCATCTCCGACGTGAACGACACCACGCTGAAGGAGATGGAGTCGTGCATCGGGGACGGCGTCTCCAGCTTCAAGATGTTCATGGCCTACCCGGGCGTGTTCTACTCCACCGACGGCGAAATCCTGCTGGCCATGCAGAAGGCCCGCGAAACCGGCTCGACGATCATGATGCACGCGGAGAACGGCATCGCGATCGACCAGCTGGCGGCGCAGGCGTTCGCCGCCGGGAGGACCGAGCCGGTGCAGCACGGCCTGACCCGGCCGCCGGAGCTGGAGGGGGAGGCCACCCACCGCGCGATCCAGCTGGCCAAGGTGACCGGCTCACCGCTCTACATCGTCCACCTCTCGGCCGCGCAAGCGCTTGCGGCCGTGGCCGAGGCCCGCAACGACGGGCAGAACGTGTTCGCCGAGACCTGCCCGCAGTACCTGTACCTGTCCATCGAGGACATGGCGAAGCCCGGGTTCGAGGGCTCGAAGTACGTGGCGTCGCCACCGCTGCGGGAGAAGGAGCACCAGGCGGACCTGTGGCGCGGGCTGCGCACGAACGACCTGTCCGTGGTGTCCACCGACCACTGCCCGTTCTGCTTCGAGGACCAGAAGGTGCTCGGAGCCAACGACTTCCGGGCGATCCCGAACGGCATGCCCGGGGTGGAGCACCGGATGGACCTGCTGCACCAGGGGGTGGTGGCCGGGCAGCTGACGCTGGAGCGCTGGGTGGAGACCTGCGCGACCACGCCGGCGCGGATGTTCGGGCTGTACCCGCGCAAGGGCGTGATCGCCCCCGGTTCCGACGCCGACATCGTGGTCTACGACCCCTCGGCGAAGCAGACGCTGTCGGCGGAAACGCACCACATGAACGTGGACTACTCGGCGTACGAGGGCTTCGAGCTGACCGGGCGGGTGGAAACCGTGCTGTCACGGGGTTCGGTGGTCGTCTCGGCGGACGGGTTCTCCGGTTCCACCACGCACGGGAAGTTCCTCAAGCGCGACCTGAACCAGTACCTGAGCTGAACCTTGTCGAGGGGTGTCCACAGTGGATTTCGGTGTTGTGCTCCAGACGGACCCGCCCGCCGCCGACCTGGTGCGGCTGATGACCGCGGCCGAAGGCGAGGGCTTCCGCTACGGCTGGACCTTCGACTCGTGCGTGCTGTGGCAGGAACCGTTCGTCATCTACTCGCGGATCCTGGCGGCGACCTCGTCGATGGTGGTCGGGCCGATGGTGACCAGTCCGGGGACGCGGGACTGGTCGGTGCTGGCTTCGCTGTTCGCCACGCTGAACGACATGCACGGCAACCGGACGGTGTGCGGCATCGGGCGCGGCGACTCGGCGCACCGGGTGGTCGGCCTGAAACCGGCCACCCTGGCCACCCTGGCCGAGTGCATGCACGTCACCAAGGAACTGGCCGAGGGGCGGGAGGTGCTGCTGCGGGACCAGCCGGTGCGCATCCCGTGGGTGCGCGACGGGCGGCTGGAGATGTGGATGGCCGGGTACGGGCCGCGGGCGTTGAAACTGGCCGGTGAGCACGCCGACGGGTTCATCCTGCAGTGCGCGGACCCGGCGATCGCCAGGTGGACCATCGGCACGGTGCGGGAGGCGGCCAGGGCGGCGGGTCGCGACCCGGAGGGCCTCACCATCTGCGTGGCGGCGCCCGCCTACGTCGGGGACAACCTGGTGCACCAGCGGGAGCAGCTGCGGTGGTTCGGGGGCATGGTCGGGAACCACGTCGCCGACCTGGTCGCCCGCTACGGCGATTCGGGTGACGTGCCGCGGGAGCTGACCTCGTACATCAAGGAGCGGGAGGGGTACGACTACTCGCACCACGGGAAGGCGGGGAACCCGTCCACCGAATTCGTGCCGGACGAGATCGTCGACCGGTTCTGCCTGACCGGCCCGGCCGGCGCCCACGTCGCCCGGTTGCAGGAACTGGCGGAGCTGGGGGTGGACCAGTTCTCGCTGTACCTGATGCACGACGAACGGGAGCAGACGCTGGCTGCTTACGGGGCCCAGGTGGTCGGGAAGCTGACCGGCTGAGGGGGCGCCCGGGGACAGCGGCCGCGGCGTCAGGAGGCCGGAGCCGCGGCTGCTTCCTTGGCGCGTTCTTCGGCCTTCTCCGCCTGCCAGCCGTCTTCGTCCTTGCCTCGGCGCCAGTAGCCGGAGATGGACAGGAGGTCCTTGCGCACCCCACGCTCGTTGAGCAGGTGCCGCCGCAGTTCGCGGACGAAACCGGCTTCGCCGTGCACGAAGGCCTGCACCACACCGTCGCCGAAGTCCAGGGAGCGGACCTTCTTCACCAGGTCACCCCCGGCGGACCGGTGCAGCCAGGTGATCTCCGCGTCCGCCTTGGTCGCCAGCGGCAGTTCCTCGGCAGCGGTATCGACCAGGATGAACGCCTGGACCCGCGCCCCCGACGGCATGCGCTCGAGCGACGCCGAGATCGCGGGCAGCGCGCTCTCGTCACCGACCAGCAGGTGCCAGTCGGCCTCCTCGCCCGGCACGTACGCCCCGCCCGGCCCGGCGAACAGCAGGTCGTCACCGGGCTGGACGGCCAGCGCCCACGGCCCGGCGATGCCCTCGTCCCCGTGCACCACGAAGTCGATGGCCAGCTCGCCCGCCTTCGGGTCGTAGTAGCGCACGGTGTAGGTCCGCGTCCGCGGCCACTGCTCGCGCGGCAGCTCGGCGCGGATCTGCTGCAGGTCCATCGGCTCGGGGTAGGTCACGCCCGGCACCGGGAAGGTCAGCTTCACGTACGCGTCGCTGAACCCGTTGTCGGCGAACTGCGCGAGGTTCTCGCCACCGGCGACCACCCGCACCATGTGCGGGGAAAGCCGCTCGGTGCGCAGGACGCGCAGGCGGATCAGCGGCCGGGGCCGCCTGACTGGACGCTCCGCCATCACAGGGCTCCTCGCTCACCGGAATCAGGTTCAAAGCTAAGGCTAGCCTAACGCGATCTGCGTTGCCCGCACAGCTCAGCCGCTCCCCAGCGGCGCTCGAAGATCACGTCCGATGCGCCACGAGCAGGCCCGACCAACTCGATGAGACCTACGTCACTTTTCTCGATCAGCCGGGCCGCGCAGCCTAGATACCGCCGATCCCTCCTCGTCGCGCGAAAGCCGGGGAACAGGCGGTTCACCGGCGCGGCCGTCCACCCCGTTCCCGACCGGCCCAGCCAAGAGCTTCACGCGGTGCGCCGCGTGTTCTGGAACGAGGCGATCCGCCAGCCCTCCGGCTGCTCCACCAGCACGAACGTGACCGTGGACGCCCGGCCTTCGGTCACCCCGCCGAGCGACGTGCCACCGTCGACGACCACGATCGCCACGTCCGGCCGCACGTACCGGACGTTCGGCGGCGTGGCGCCGCCCGCCATCTTCGAACCCTTCAGCGGGCCGTCGAAGAGGAACCGGTGGGCCTCCTCGATCGCCGCCCGGCCACGGCTGTGCTGCCCCATGAAGTTCACGTAGTCGGCGTCTTCGAGGAACAGCCGCGCGTACGCCGCCGCGTCGCCCGCGTTCCACGCCTCGCTCAGCTCGTTCAACGTGTCCTGCACCGTCATGCACCCGCTCCTTCGAACAATGTTCGTTCAACGAACGCCATTCGTATCGACGAACGATGTTCGTGTCAAGTACGCCGCCAAGTACAGTGCCCGCATGACGGTTCCCGCTCCGCCGTGGCGGCGCCCCGGCCGCGCGGTCAAACCGCCGCTGTCCCCGGAGTCGATCGTGCGCACCGCGCTCGACCTGCTCGACGCCGAAGGCATCGACGCGGTGAGCATGCGGCGGGTCGCCCAGGCGCTGGACACCGGTCCGGCCTCGCTCTACGCCCACGTGTCCGGCAAGGACGAACTGCACGAGCTGATGTTCGACCAGGTGCTGGGTGAGGTGGAGCTACCCGAACCGGACGCCGAGCGCTGGGACGACCAGGTGCGCGAGGTGCTGCACGGGCAGCTTTCGGCGATGCTGGCGCACCCGGGCATCGCGAAGGTCGCCTGGGCGGCACAGGTGCCGGTCGGCCCGAATGCGCTGCAGCACGGGGAAACCGTGCTCGCCCTGCTGCGGGCCGGCGGACTGTCCGAACGGGAAGCCGCCTACGCCTCCGACGCGCTTTCCTTGTACACCAAGGCGTTCGCCTACGAAGCCACCGGCTGGGCGTCGGGCGGGTTCGACCAGGAGGGGGCGGCGGCCCGCGGCAGGCAGATGCACGAGTACCTCAGCTCGATGCCCGGCCGGTTCCCGAACATGCTCGCCCTCGGGCCGTACTTCTCGGCGGAGACCGCCGCGGACCGCTTCCGCTTCGGCCTGGACATGCTGCTCGGCGGCTT
Organism: Amycolatopsis sp. NPDC045836; assembly: GCF_056431745.1. NCBI lineage: Bacteria > Bacillati > Actinomycetota > Actinomycetes > Pseudonocardiales > Pseudonocardiaceae > Amycolatopsis > Amycolatopsis sp. NPDC045836. The sequence continues at coordinate 74,982 of NZ_JBWKKF010000013.1, forward strand.
GCGCCGGCGGTGACCGGCACCTATGGTCAACTGAATTGTTGATAAAATGGTAGGTTGCCTTGAAGGATGACGACTGGCTCGACCGGGCGTTCGCCGCGCTGGGTGATCCCGTGCGGCGTGCCCTGATCGCCCGCCTCTCCCGCGGCGAGGCGACGGTGAACGAACTGGCCGAGCCGTTCTCGATCACCAAGCAGGCGGTCTCGCGGCACATCCAGGTGCTGGAGGCGGCGGGGCTGATCACCCGCACCCGGGACGGGCAGCGGCGCCCGTGCCACCTCGACCCCGCTGCCCTCGAAGCACTGACCGCCTGGATCGACTCCTACCGCCTGGCCGCCGAAAGCCGGTACCGCAACCTCGACGCCCTGCTCACCTCCCTGCAGGAACCCGGCTCGTCATAGGGACGCCAGCGCGTGCGCGTCGGGCGAATCCGGTTCGGCGTAGAACAGGACCAGGCGTTGCCCGTCGGTGCCGGGCAGGGGCAGCAGTTCGTCGGTCAGCGTGAGCGGGCCCGCCACCGGGTGCTGGTACCGCCGCGTGTGGTGGGCGCAGCCGCGCACCGGGTGGGCCGACCACAGGCGGTCGAATTCGGGGCTGTCCCGCCGCAGTCCGCGGACCAGTTCCGCCAGCACCGCATCACCGGGTCGGCGGCCGGCGATGTGCCGCAGGTCGGCGACGGTGTCCCGCGCCTTGTCCCCGGCCTCCCCCGCCTCCCCGGTCTCCCCGAACAGTTCCCGCACCCGGGGATCGAGGAAGAACAGGCGCGCCCAGTTCGGGTGGGCGTCGAACCCGAGGTGGGGCGCGAGCAGGGCGTGGCCCAGGCGGTTCCACGCCAGCACCCCGGTGTGCCTGCCGAGGATGAGCGCCGGAACGGTGCCCAGGGTGTCGAGCAGCAGGCGGTGCCGTGGTGCCAGGCGCTCCGGCGTGGTGCCGACGGCCTTCGCGGTGGCCAGCGTGTGCAGGTGCGCGCGTTCCTCCTCGTTCAGCCGCAAGGCCGTGGCGAGCGCGTCGAGCACGGAACCGGACACGTTGCCGCCCTGCCCCTGCTCCAGCCGCGTGTAGTAGCCGGGGCTGACCCCGGCCAGCCGCGCCAGTTCCTCGCGGCGCAGGCCCGGCACCCGGCGGAACTCGCCGTAGTCCGCCAGCCCGACGTCGGCGGGCCGCAGCCGCGCGCGGCGGGTGCGGAGGAAGTCACCCAGCATGACCCCAGTTTGCCTGCACCTGACAGGGGCAGGCACCACCGCCGCCACACCAGCAGGATCGGGCGGGTGAAGGTAGTAGTGATCGGCGCGACCGGGACCATCGGCACCGCGGTGACCGCGGCCCTGCGCGAGCGGGGGCACCACGTGGTGGCCGCCTCGCGGACCGGTGGAGTCCCGCTCGACATCGCCCAGCCCGGCCGTCTCTTCGAGGCGGTCACCGACATCGACGCCGTGGTGTGCTGCGCGGCCAGCGGCGCCCTGGTGCCGATCGACGCGGGGACCGACGAGGAGTTCTTCACCGGACTGCACACCAAACTGCTCGGGCAGGTGCTCCTGTTGCGGCGGGCCGTGGAGCACCTGCCCGACGGCGGTTCGGTCACCCTGACCGGCGGCACCTTCGAGGAGCCGACGCCCGGCAGCGCGTTCGGCGCGCTCACCAACACCGGCCTGGAGGCGTTCGTCCGGGCGGCGGCCCGGGAACTGCCCCGCGGCCTGCGGGTCAACGTGGTCAGCCCCGGCTGGGTGCACGAGCACGCCACGCCCGCCGACGTGGTCGCGCTCGACTACGTGCGCGCGGTCGAGGACACCGGCCTCACCGGGCGGACCCTTCGAGCGGGATCACGTAGTGGATGAACCCGCGGTTCTCGGCCACCCGGTCGTAGAGCTTCCTGGCCTGGTGGTTGTCCGCCTTGGTGTGCCAGTAGACCCGGGAGCACCCGCGTCCGGCGGCCCACGCCGACACCGCCTCGATCAGCGCGCGGGCGGCTCCGCGCCCGCGTGCTTCCGGTGCGGTGAACAGGTCCTGGAGGTAGCAGACGTCGGGTGAGGTGGTGCTGGCGTGCACCAGGAAGTGGGCGATGCCGACCAGCCGCCCGTCGAGCCGGGCGCCGAGGGCGTGCATCCGCGTACCGGTGGTGAACTCCCGCCACGCCCGCTCGGCGACTTCGTCCGGCAGCTCGCGGCCGTAGAATTCGTTGTAACCGCGGAAGAGTTCCTGCCAGACCGGGCGGTCCGCCGGTTCGAGCGCGCCGATTCCGATCATGCGCCCACCCTAGTCACCGGCGGGTGGCCGACACCACGAACTGGGGCGCGACCAGGAAGAACCGGCCGCGCTCCACCCGTTCCCGCTGCTCGGCCAGCCAGTCCTGCGCGCGTCCGGCGCTGACGGCTCCGGTGCCGACCGCCAGCGAAGCCGCCGACTCCAGCACCGGCAGGCCGCTCGCCCCGGTCAGCACCGCCGTGTGCACCTCGGCCGCCACGTCGGTGAAACCGGTGTCCAGCAACAGGTTCCGCAGCAGCAGGGCGGCGCGCGGGGAGGGCATCGAGGCGACCTGCGCCGCCATCACCGCCCGCCCGGTGGCCAGGTCGGTGCTGTCGAGCCCGATCATCTCCCAGTTCGGCCCGACGAGCACGATCCGGCCGCCCGGCACCAGCACGCGGGCGGCTTCGGCCAGCGCGGCGGCCGGATCGGCGACCGCGTGGTAGACGCGTTCGGCCCGGTAACCGTGGAACCGCCCGTCCGCGAAGGGAAGTGACTCCGCACTGCCTTCGGTGAACTCCCCGCGCGGGTGCCGTTCCCTGGCCACCGCCAGTACCTCCGGGTTGACGTCCACCCCGGTCACCGCCGCACCGGCCGCGGTCAGCTCCCCCACCGAGGTTCCGGTGCCACAGCCCACATCCACCACCCGCCCGCCGGGTGGGAGCCGCAGCAGTTCGTGCGAGCGGTGCCGCGCCCTGGCGGCGTCGGGCTCGCGTGCGAAACCGTCCATCGTGGCCACGAACCGTTCGATCATCGGGAAAATCCTCCACTCGGGTTGCCGTCGCCACCCAGCCTGTGACTTCATGTCGACATGAAGTCAAGGGAGTACACCGTCGGCGAACTGGCCGGCCGGTTCGGGCTGCCGACGAACGTGCTCCGGCACTGGGAGGCCGAGGGACTGCTCACCCCCGTGCGGACCGCCGGCGGGCAGCGGCGGTACTCCGAAGCCGACGTGGTCAAGGTGGCGCTGATCCGGCAGGGCAAGGACCTCGGGTTCAGCCTCGGGGAGATCCGCCGGGTGCTGACCACCACCGACCCGGCCGACCGGCGCGCCGCGTTGCGCGAGCAGCACGCCGCGCTCACCCGGCGCATCGCCGAGGCCGAAACCGCCCGTGCCGCCCTGGCCCACGCACTGGCGTGCACCAGCGACGACTTCCTGGAATGCGGTCACATCCGCCGGCGGCTCGCCGAGCGCATCCCGCCCGGTTGACGCGGATTGCTCCGAATGCGAGGCATCGGTTCACCGCGGCTCGGGTACCTCAGCAGGCATCGGGGGACCGACAAAGGGAGGATTGCCCGTGTTAGCCATTATCGCCGCGGTCATCTTCGGCCTGGCGCTGATCCTCGACCTGACCGACGCTTCGATCGGTGAGGTGATCAACGGTGGCACCCTGCTCACCGCCGGCCTGCTGTGCATGGCCCTGCACCTGGCCGGGGTCGGCACCAGCGTGCGCACCAGCGGCTGGCGGCGCAGCCGCCGCTGAGTCAACTCCGGGAGCAAGCGCACTGTCCACTCCAGCCGGACGCGCGCACCCCCGCTGACCCGGCACCGTTTCGCCAGGAACCTGGTGAAGGGGCGAAACGGTGCTGGAGGAAGCGGAACGGGGGCGCGGGTTCTTCGCGCTGCCCGCCGGGCGGGTGGCCAAGCGGGTGGTCATCGGCTTGTGGTTGCTGGTGCTCGCGCTCGCCGTGCCGGTGGGCCTGAACATCGGTTCGGTGCAGAGCGACGACGCCCGCGACCGGCTGCCCGCCGACGCGGAGTCCACCAGGGTCACCGAACTCGTGGAACGCGTTCCGGGCGGCGAAGGCGATCAGGTGCTGGTCGTGCACCAGCGGGCGGACGGCCTCACCGCGGCGGACCGCACCTGGGCGGACGGCCGGCGCGAAGCGCTCGGCGGTGACGTGCCGCCGGTCACCTCCGACGACGGCCGCACGCTGCTGTACGCCGCCGAACGTGAGAACCCGGGTGAGGACGAGGCCCGGACGACGGAGTTCGTCGAGGAAGTCCGGCTGGCCGTCGCGGAAGCGCCGCCGGGACTCACCGTGCAGGTCACCGGACCCAGTGCGATCGGTGCCGACACCGACGCGGTGTTCGAGGGCATCGACGAAACGCTGATGCTGGTGACCACGGCCGTCGTGGCGCTGCTGCTGATCGTCACCTACCGCAGCCCGTTCCTGTGGCTGCTGCCGCTGGCCGCGGTCGGGGCCGCCGCGGTGGTGTCGATGGCGGCGTTGTACCTGATCGCGTCGGCGGCCGGGATCACCGTGTCCACGCAGAGCTTTTCCATCATGATCGTGCTGGTGTTCGGCGCGGGCACCGACTACGCGATGCTGCTCGTCGCCCGGTACCGCGAGGAACTGCGGCGCGAGCACGACGGGCACCGGGCGATGGGGGTCGCGCTGCGCGGTGCCGGTCCGGCGGTGCTCGCGTCGGCGGGCACGGTCACGCTCGGGCTGCTGTGCCTGCTGGCCGCGCGGATGAACGACCTGTCCGGTCTCGGGCTGGCCGGTGCCGCCGGGATCGCCTGCACGCTGGTCACCATGCTGACGTTGTTCCCGGCGTTGCTGGTGGCGCTCGGCAGGCGGGTGTTCTGGCCGAAGGTGCCGCGTTACGGCGCCCCGGCCACCGCACCCCGCGGGATCTGGGCGGGGGTCGCGGACCACGTGGTCACCAGGCCGGTGCGCACCGCCGCGGCGAGCGCCGCCGTGCTCGGGGTGTTCGCGCTCGGTCTCACCCAGCTCGGCGGCGACCTCGGCGAAACCGGCCAGTTCACCTCGACGCCGGAATCGGTCGCCGGGTACACCACGCTCGGCCAGGCGTTCCCCGAGCGGAGCGGACGCCCGCTCACCGTGGTCGCCGACAGCGCGAAGGCGGACGACGTGACCGCGCGGGCGGCAGCCGTGCCGGGGGTGGCCGGTGCCGGACCGGCGCGGCGGGGTGACGGGCTGACCGTCATCGAGGTCCGCCCGGCCGCCACGCCGGACACCGCGGAGGAGTTCGACACGGTGAGCCGCCTGCGGGCCGCCGTCGGACCGGACGCGCTGGTCGGCGGACCGGCCGCGGAGGAACTGGACACCCGTGAAGCGACCGCCGAGGACAACTGGCTGGTGCTGCCGCTGGTGCTCGCCGTGGTCCTGCTCGTGCTCGGCCTGCTGCTGCGGGCCGTCGTGGCCTCGCTCGTGGTGGTGGGCACGGTGCTGCTCTGCTTCGCCGCGGCGCTCGGCATCGGCGCGGTCGCCTTCGACCTGCTCTTCGGCTTCGCCGGCACGGCGCCGAACCTGCCCGCCCTGTGCTTCGTGTTCGGCGTCGCGCTGGGGGTGGACTATTCGATCTTCCTGGTGGCGCGCATCCGCGACGACCGCCCGCGCTTCGGCACCGAGGAGGCCACCCGGCGGGCGCTGACCTCGACCGGCGGGGTGATCGCGTCGGCCGGGCTGGTGCTCGCGGCCACCTTCGCGGTGCTGGCCTCGCTGCCGTTCGTGCCGATGGTCGAACTGGGGTTCGCGGTGGCCACCGGGGTGCTGCTGCAGACGCTGGTGGTGCAGCCGCTGCTGGTCGCGCCCCTGCTGGTGGTGCTGCCGGGGAAGATGGGGCGGTGACCACGGATCCCCGGCGCCGCGCCGGCCTGCTCGACGCGGCGCTGACCGCCGCGCTGGTGGCGGTCACCGTGCCCGCCGCGTGGCTGCTGCCCGCGCACTGGTTCGAAGGCCGCGCGCTCGACGGTCCCGGGGCGCTGCTGCTGGTGGCGCAGTCGCTGCCGGTGCTGGTGCGGCGGCGGTGGCCGCTGCCCGCGCTGCTGGCCGGCTGCGTGGCGGCGGTGCCGTACCACGCGGTCGACTACCCGCACGAGATCGCGCTGCCGCCGGTGATGGTGCTGCTCTACACCGTGGTGGTGACCGGCACCCGCAAGCGCACGCTGGTCACCCTGCTGCCGATCTTCCTGGCCATCGCGCTGACCATCGGCCTGACGCAGGAGGGCCCGCCCGGGGTGGAGGTCGCCGCGCCGCTGGGCTGGCTGACCGTGGCCACGGTGTTCGGCGAAGCCGTCCGGCAGCACCGGCAGCACGTCGGCAGCATCACCGAGCGCGCGGCGCGCCGGGTCGCCGAGGAACGCCTGCGCATCGCCCGCGACCTGCACGACGTGCTGGCGCACAACATCGTGGTGATCAACGCGCACGCCGGGGTGGCCGCGCACCTGCTGGACACCGAGCCCGGGCACCCGGCGCTGGCGCGGGTCGCCGAACCGCTGCGGACCGTGGCCGAAGCCAGCAGCAAGGCGCTCGCCGAACTGCGCACCACGCTGGACGTGTTGCGCGGCAACGAAACCGACGCCGACCGGCAGCCGGCTCCCGGCCTGGACCAGCTGCCCGAACTCGCGGAGGCGACCCGGTCGGCGGGCGTGGCCGTCTCGGTGGAGGTACGCGGAGAAGTCCGGGAACTGGGTCCGGCCGCAGAGGTCACGCTGTACCGGATCGCCCAGGAGGCGCTGACGAACGTGGTCAAGCACGCCGGCGCCGAGCGGGCCACCGTGCGGCTGGACCACCGGCGGGACCGGGTGCGGCTGGAGATCACCGACGACGGCCGCGGTGGGGACGGCGGGCGTGGTGGCGGGTACGGCATCATCGGCATGACCGAACGGGCCGCCGTGCTCGGCGGGCGGCTCACCGCCGGTCCCGGCGCCCGCGGCGGCTTCACCGTGACCGCCGAACTGCCCACCGGGGAGCGCCCGTGATCCGCGTCCTGCTCGCCGACGACCAGGCGCTGGTGCGCAGCGCGTTCGCCCTGCTCATCAACTCGGCCGAGGACATGGACGTGGTGGGTGAGGCCGCCGACGGGGCGCAGGCGGTGGCCATGGCGCGGTCGGCGCGGGCCGACGTGGTGGTGATGGACATCCGCATGCCCGGCACCGACGGCATCGCCGCCACCGCCCGGATCGCCGAGGACCCCGATCTGGCCGGGGTGCGGGTGCTCGTCCTGACCACCTTCGAAACCGACGACAACGTGCTCGGCGCGCTGCGCGCGGGAGCCAGCGGCTTCCTGGTCAAGGACGCCAAACCGGCCGCGCTGCTGGCCGCGATCCGGACCGTCGCCACCGGTGACGCGCTGCTGTCGCCGGGCGCCACGCGAGCGTTGATCACCCGGGTGCTGGCCCAGCCGGAGCCGCCCTCGGCTGCGCCGGAGGTGCTCACCGCCCGCGAACGGCAGGTGCTCACCCTGATCGGGCGGGGGCTGAGCAACGCCGAACTGGCCGGGGAACTGGTGATCAGCCCGCTGACCGCGAAGACCTACGTCAGCCGCCTGCTCACCAAGCTCGACGCGCGTGACCGGGCCCAGCTGGTGATCGCCGCCTACGAATCCGGCCTGGTCCGCCCGCACCCCCGCTGAACGCCGGGTTACGGCACCAGCCTGCGGACCACACCGTCGGCGAGGAGGCGGCCCTTGTCCGTGAGCACGGCCCGGCCGTTCGCCTCCAGTTCGGCGGCCACCAGCAGGCCCTCGCGCGCGGCTGCCCTGGCTTCGCCGACGCCCTCGGCGTCCAGCGCCTCCAGCGGCAGGCCCTCGGCCAGCCGCAGTTCCAGCATCACCCGCTCGACGTGCCGTTCCTGCTCGGTCAGCACCTCCTGCCCACCGGCGGGCACGTGCCCCGCGGCCAGCAGGTCGGCGTACTTGGCCGGGTGCTTCACGTTCCACCAGCGCACCCCGCCGACGTGGCTGTGCGCCCCCGGCCCGGCACCCCACCAGTCACCGCCGCGCCAGTAACCCAGGTTGTGGTGGCAGCGCGCGGCCTCCGACGACGCCCAGTTCGACACCTCGTACCAGCGCAGCCCGGCGCTGCCCAGCACCTCGTCGATCAGCTCGTAGTACGCCGCGAGCACGTCGTCGTCCGGCATCGGCAGTTCACCGCGGCGCACCCGGCGGGCCAGTGCGGTGCCCTCCTCGACGATCAGCGCGTACGCCGACACGTGGTCCACCCCGGCGGTCAGCACCGCGTCCAGCGAGGCCCGCAGGTCCGTCACGCGCTCCCCCGGCGTGCCGTAGATGAGGTCCAGGTTGACGTGCTCGAACCCGGCCGAGCGGGCCTCGATCGCGGCCAGGATCGGCCGCCCGGGGGTGTGCACCCGGTCGAGCACCTCCAGCACGTGCCGCGCGGCGGACTGCATGCCCAGCGAGACGCGGTTGTAGCCGGCGTCCCGGATGCCGGCGAAGAACTCCGGCGAGGTCGATTCCGGATTGGACTCGGTGGTCACCTCGGCGCCCTTGGCCAGCCCGAACGACGACCGCACGGCGTCCAGCACGGCACCGAGGCCCTCCGCGCCGAGCAGCGACGGGGTGCCGCCGCCGACGAAGACCGTGTCCACCGCCGGCGCCCGGCCCAGCATCGCCGCCGCCAGGTCCAGCTCGCGGCGCAGGCCCTCCAGCCAGCTCCCCGGTGAGGATGACGTGCCGAGTTCCCCGGCGGTATAAGTGTTGAAGTCGCAGTAGCCGCAGCGCGTGGCGCAGAACGGGACGTGCACGTAGACCCCGAACGGCCGGGTGCCGAGGCCCGCCGTGGCGGAATCCGGGAGGGCCAGCTCGGCTGGGGGCACGGGATCGGTGAGCAGTCGCACGCCTCCACTATCCCAAATCCGCCCCGGAGACCAGGGCCGGTGACCTCTCTCCCAGCATCCGGGCAACGCTCGACCACATATTGGACGCGTGGCACCCTGGGACCGTGACCTACGCCGGTGTTCTCCTCGTGGCCCGCCGCCACGTCGATCTCCGGCGTGTCGCCAGCGCCCTCTGCCGTGCGTGATCCCGCTCCGCCCGCCTGACCCAGCCACGTCGGCGCCGAGCCAAGCCGCGATCGCTCCCACCACGGCCAGTCCAGGGCGTTCACGGTGCGCAGGCGCCAGAACACACCCGGAGGACCGATGGCCTCGCCCGCTCGCCCGAGCACGTCCCGCCCCGCCCGCGCCAAGCAGCGGCGCGGCGAGGGGCAGTGGGCCCTGGGCTACCGCGAACCGCTCAACCCGAACGAGCGCTCCAAGAAGGACGACAACCCGCTGAACGTCCGGGCGCGGATCGAGAACATCTACGCGCACGGCGGGTTCGACTCGATCGACCCGGCCGACCTGCGTGGCCGGTTCCGCTGGTTCGGCCTCTACACCCAGCGCAAGCCGGGCATCGACGGCGGCCGCACCGCCACGCTCGAGCCCGAGGAGCTGGACGACCGCTACTTCATGCTCCGGGTCCGCCTCGACGGCGGCGCGCTGAACCTGGAGCAGCTGCGGGTGCTCGGCGAGATCTCGCAGCACCACGCCCGCGACACCGCCGACATCACCGACCGGCAGAACATCCAGTACCACTGGATCCAGGTCGAGGACATGCCGTCGATCTGGAAGAAGCTCGAAGGCGCCGGGATGACCACGATGGAGGCGTGCGGGGACAGCCCGCGCGTCATGCTGGGCTCCCCGGTGGCGGGCATCTCCGCCGACGAGGTGATCGACGCCACCCCGGCGCTCGAGGAGATCAAGCGCCGCTACATCGGCGACCCCCGGTACGCGAACCTGCCGCGCAAGTTCAAGACGGCCATCTCCGGCCAGGCCGACGTGGCGCACGAAATCCACGACGTCGCCTTCGTCGGGGTGAACCACCCGGAGCACGGCCCCGGTTTCGACCTGTGGGTCGGCGGCGGGCTGTCCACCAACCCGATGATCGGCGTGCGCCTCGGCGCCTGGGTGCCGCTGGACGAGGTGCCCGAGGTCTGGGAAGGCGTGATCAGCATCTTCCGCGACTACGGCTACCGCCGCCTGCGGTCCCGCGCGCGGCTGAAGTTCCTGGTCAAGGACTGGGGCGCGGAGAGGTTCCGCCAGGTGCTGCAGGACGAGTACCTCAAGCGCGAGCTGCTCGACGGCCCGGCGCCCGCGGTGCCCGAGCGCCCGATCGACCACGTCGGTGTGCACGAGCAGGTCGACGGCAAGCGCTACGTCGGGTTCGCGCCGATCGCCGGCCGGGTGTCCGGCACCACGCTGCTGGCCGTGGCCGACGCCGTGGCGCGGACCGGTTCCGACCGCGTCCGGCTCACCCCGCTGCAGAAGCTCGTGGTGCTCGACGTGCCCGAGGACAAGGTCACCGAGTTGCAGGTGGAGCTGTCGAAGCTGGGCCTGGACAGCGAGCCGTCACCGTGGCGGCGCGGCGTGATGGCCTGCACCGGGCTGGAGTTCTGCAAGCTGGCCATCGTCGAGACCAAGGCCCGGGCCGGCGACCTGGTCGGCGACCTGGAGAAGCGGTTGTCCGACATCGGCCTGGACGAGCCGATCAGCGTGCACCTCAACGGCTGCCCGAACTCGTGCGCCCGCATCCAGACCGCGGACATCGGGCTCAAGGGCCAGATCGTCACCGACGACGAGGGCAACCAGGTCGAAGGCTTCCAGGTGCACCTCGGCGGCGGGCTCGGCCTGGACGCCGGGTTCGGCCGGAAACTGCGCGGGCACAAGGTGACCAGCACCGAGCTGACCGACTACGTCGAACGCGTCGTCCGCAAGTTCGCCGAACAACGCGAACCGGGCGAGCGCTTCCCGCAGTGGGTGGCGCGGGCCGGGGAAAGCGATCTCCAGTGACCGAGCGCGCCACCCCGTTCCACTGCCCCTACTGCGGTGACGAAGATCTCCGGCCGGAAGAGAACGGAGCCTGGCTCTGTTCGGGTTGCCGCCGGGTCTTCTCGGTGAAGTTCCTCGGATTGTCCCTTCCGGAGGTGGCGAAGAAATGACCGCGACAGCCGACTACCGCACCCTCGCCGAACGCGCGTCGGCGGAACTCGCCGACGCCACGGCCGCCGAAGCGCTGGACTGGACCGTGCGCACCTTCGGCGACGACTTCATCGTGGCCTCGAACATGCAGGACGCCGTGCTGATCGAACTGGCCACCCAGGCCAAGTCCGATGTGGACATCCTGTTCCTGCAGACCGGTTACCACTTCGCCGAAACCATCGGCACCAGGGACGCGGTCGAGGCGGTGTACCCGCACGTGCGGATCGTCGACGCCAAGGCCGCGCAGAGCGTGGCCGAGCAGGACGCCGAATACGGCCCGCGGCTGCACGAGCGCGACCCGGGCAAGTGCTGCCACCTGCGCAAGGTGGTGCCGCTGCGCGAAACGCTGGCGAACTACTCGGCGTGGGTCACCGGTGTGCGCCGGGTGGACGCGCCGACCAGGGCGAACACCCCGGTCGTCGGCTGGGACGAGCGCAACGGCCTGGTCAAGGTCAATCCGCTGGCGGCGTGGACCGACGAGCAGTTCAACGACTACATCCGCGACCACGGCATCCTGCAGAACCCGCTGGTGGCCGCCGGGTACCCGTCGATCGGCTGCGCCCCGTGCACGGCGAAGGTCGCGCCCGGTGCCGATCCGCGCAGTGGCCGGTGGGCGGGCCAGGCCAAGACCGAGTGCGGTTTGCACGGCTGAAAGGGACCAACGTGACGACGCTCGAGCCAGCGACCGACGCGGCACAGGACAACCTGGCCGCGCTCGAATCCGAGGCCATCCACATCTTCCGGGAGGTGGCCGGGGAGTTCGACCGCCCGGTGATCCTGTTCTCCGGCGGCAAGGACTCCACCCTGCTGCTGCACCTGGCGATCAAGGCGTTCTGGCCGGCCCCGGTGCCCTTCCCGCTGCTGCACGTGGACACCGGGCACAACTTCGACGAGGTCATCGCCTTCCGCGACGAGGTGGTCCGGCGGCACGGGCTGCGGCTGATCGTGGCGAACGTGCAGGACTGGATCGACGACGGCAGGCTGGCCGAGCGCCCCGACGGCACCCGGAACCCGCTGCAGACCCAGCCGCTGCTGGACACCATCGCCGAGCACAGGTTCGACGCGGTGTTCGGCGGCGGGCGGCGCGACGAGGAACGCGCCCGCGCCAAGGAGCGGATCTTCAGCCTGCGCAACGCCTTCGGCCAGTGGGAACCGCGGCGGCAGCGGCCGGAGCTGTGGAACCTCTACAACGGCAGGCACCGCCCGGGTGAGCAGGTGCGCGTGTTCCCGCTGTCCAACTGGACCGAGGCGGACGTGTGGCACTACATCAACCGGGAGGGCGTCGAACTGCCCTCGATCTACTTCGCGCACCGGCGCAAGGTGTACCAGCGCGACGGCATGCTGCTCACCGAAGGCCCGTGGGGCGGGCCGCGCGCCGGTGAGGACGTGCGCGAGCTGAGCGTGCGCTACCGGACCGTCGGCGACGGCTCCTGCACCGGCGCCGTCGAGTCCACCGCGTCCACCGTGGACGAGGTGATCGCGGAGGTGCTGGCCAGCAGGCTCACCGAGCGCGGCGCCACCAGGGCCGACGACCGGCTGTCCGAGGCGGCGATGGAAGACCGCAAGCGAGAGGGTTACTTCTGATGTCGGGTCTGCTCAGACTGGCCACCGCGGGCAGTGTCGACGACGGCAAGTCGACCCTGGTCGGCCGCCTGCTCTACGACACCAAGTCGGTGCTGGCCGACCAGCTCGACGCGGTGACCAGGGCCAGCGTCGACCGCGGACTGTCCACCCCGGACCTTTCGCTGCTGGTGGACGGGCTGCGCTCGGAACGCGAGCAGGGCATCACCATCGACGTGGCCTACCGCTACTTCGCCACGCCGAGGCGCAGTTTCGTGCTCGCCGACACCCCCGGGCACGTGCAGTACACCCGGAACACGGTGACCGGCGCGTCCACCGCGCAACTGGCCGTGCTGCTGGTCGACGCCCGCAACGGCGTGGTCGAGCAGACCCGCCGCCACGCCGCGGTGCTGGCCCTGCTGGGCGTGCCGCGGCTGGTGCTGGCGGTGAACAAGATCGACCTGGTGGACTACGACGAAGCCACCTTCGCGGTGATCGCCGAGGAGTTCGCCACGCACGCCACCTCGCTCGGGTACGCCGAAGGCGACGTGCTGTCCATCCCGGTTTCCGCGTTGCAGGGCGACAACGTGGCGGTCAAGTCCGAGCGCACCCCCTGGTACGCCGGGCCGACGCTGCTGGAGCACCTGGAAGAGGTGCCGGTGGCACCGGACCCGCACGACGCGGCGTTCCGCTTCCCGGTGCAGTACGTGATCCGGCCGCGCACCCCGGAGTTCCCCGACTACCGCGGCTACGCCGGGCAGATCGCGGCGGGCAGCGTGCGCCCCGGTGACGAGGTCGTGGTGCTGCCGCACGGGTCGCGCAGCCGCGTCGAGGCCATCGACACCGCGGACGGGCAGCTGGCGGAGGCGGGGGCGGGCACCTCGGTGACCCTGCTGCTCGAAGACGATCTGGACATCTCACGCGGTGACCTGATCGCCATCGCCGACCGGCCGCCGCGGGTGACCGGCGAACTCACCGCGGCGCTGTGCTGGTTGTCGGGCAAACCGCTCACGGCCGGGGCCAGGGTGCTCGTCAAGCACGGCACGCGGACCGTGCAGGCACTGGTCGACGCCATCGGCTCGCGCTTCGACGAGCAGACGCTGACCACTGTGGACAGTCCGGAATCGTTGTCGCTGAACGACATCGGCACGGTTTCCCTGCGCCTGGCGGAGGAGTTGCCGGTGGACGACTACGCGGTGAGCCCGCGCACCGGCGCGTTCCTGGTGATCGACCCGAAGGACGGCGACACGCTCGCCGCCGGGCTGATCGGCGAGCGGTTCGCGTGAGGCCGCTGGTCGTCGTCGCGCACGGCAGCCGGGACCCGCGGTCCGCGGCCACCGTGCGCGCACTGGTCGACCGGGTGCGCCTGCTCGATCCGCGGCTGGACGTGCGGGTGGCGTTCCTGGACCTGTCCGATCCGCCGGTGCCCCGGGTGCTGACCGGGTTGCACGACGAGGGGTACCGGGAGGCCGTGGTGGCGCCGCTGCTGCTGGGCAGCGCCTACCACGCGCGGGTCGACCTGCCCGCGCTCGTCGCCGAGGTACCGCAGCTGGACGTGCGGATCACCGGCGTGCTCGGTGCCGCTCCCGCGCTGGAAGCCGTGGCGCTGGACCGGCTGCGGGAGACCGGCGCCGACCTCGCCGACCCGGAGCTGGGCGTCGTGCTGGCCGCCGTCGGCTCGTCGAACGCGGCGGCGAACGCCGCGGTGAGCGCGCTCGCCGAGCGCTGGCACCAGCGGCACGGCCTGCTGGTCGCCCCGGCCTTCGCCAGTGCCACCAAGCCCGACGTGCCCGCCGCGCTGGCGAAGCTGCGTGCGCAGGGCGCGCGGCGGTTCGCCGTCGCCTCGTGGTTCCTGGCGCCGGGCCTGCTGCCGGACCGCGTCGCCGCGCTCGCCGGACCGCGGGTGCCGGTGGCCGCTCCCCTCGGTCCCGACGACCGCGTGGCCGGACTGGTGCTGGCGCGGTACGCCGAGATGACGTATCCGCAGTTCATGTCCGCCTGAACGGCGGCAGCACTGCTCCTTCCGGCTGGCTTCGTTCCCAGTGCCGGTCACCACCCGCTCATGGCAATGGTGACTCCTTGACGCGCTATTTAACTGGCCGGTAACTATCTACTCGCCGGCCGGCACTTCCCCCGAAGAGCACCAGCGATTTCCCGAAGGTGGAGACGATGAAGTCTGCCCTGCGCAAAACCCTGGCCACCGCCGTCACCGCGGTCGCGGCCGCCGCGCCGCTGTGCGCGACGGCCACCCCGGCTTCGGCGGCGGCCCAGGACGTGGTCCTGGACTGCCAGGCCAACGCCCCGATCGTCGGCCCGCAGCAGGCCACGCTGGACCAGACCGTGGACGTGACCGCGCCGGCGACGGTGGCCCCCGGGGGCGCGCTCACCGTGGTCGTCGACCCGGCGCCCGACACCGTGCCCAGTGACGTCAACGGCTTCAAGATAAAGCAGATCAAGAACTTCGCGCTCGAGATCCCGATCCCGGCCAACTCCACCTTCGCCAGCGCGAGCCTGTCCGGTGGTTCCGGGCTGGGCGCCACGCCGCCGAAGCTGGTGGTGGCCAACGGGGTCGCCACCCTGAGCTTCCCCGGCCCGCTCAACGGTGGCGCGGCGTTCGAACTGCCCACCGTGACGGCGGTCCTGACCGCCGGTCAGTCGGGCACGATCCAGACCAGGCTCGGCGGCACCAGCTACGCCGACCCCGGCCTGACCTTCGACACGGTGACCACGGTGGTCTTCGACGTCACCGCGCCGACGGCCTGCTTCCCCAACCCCAGCCCGGTGTTCACCACCACCGCGATCGGCTAGCTCCTCCCGCCACGGCTGCCGGGGTCTCCGGCAGCCGTGTGCGAAGGTGGGGCCATGGCTGAAGAACTGGTGCACTACGCGGTGTCCGGCGGCACCGCCACGATCACGCTGGACTCCCCGCACAACCGCAACGCCCTCTCGGCGCAGCTGCGGGCCGAGCTGAGCGCCGGGCTGACCAGGGCGCGCGAGGACGACGGCGTGCGGGTGATCGTGCTCGACCACACCGGGCCGGTGTTCTGCGCGGGCATGGACCTCAAGGAGGCCAGGGGCGCCGGGGCCGGCGACCAGGGCGTGAACGAGTTCCCGCGCATCCTCGACCAGCTGTGGACCAGCCCGAAGCCGGTGGTGGCCAAACTGGCCGGACCGGCCAGGGCGGGCGGCATCGGCATGGTGGCCGCCGCGGACATCGCGGTGGCGGTCAAGGACGCCACCTTCGCCTTCAGCGAGGTGCGCATCGGCGTGGTGCCCGCGGTGATCTCGCTCACCGTCCTACCGCGACTGAACGCGCGTGCCGCCCACGAACTGTTCCTCACCGGCGACAAGTTCGACGCGGTGCGGGCGGTGTCGATCGGCCTGCTGAACGCCGCGGTCGACCCGGGCGAGCTGGACGAAACCGTGGCCGCCTACGTCCGGTCCCTCACCCTCGGCGGCCCGAAGGCGCTGGCCGCCACCAAGGAACTGCTCAGCCGCCCCCGCCCCGCCACCCCGTCCGACGGTTTCGCCGAAATGACGGAACTGTCCACGGGTTTCTTCGCCGGTGAAGAGGGCCAGGAAGGCATCACCGCCTTCGCCCAGAAGCGCCCCCCGGCCTGGGTTCCGCGCTGACCCCGTGAAGCGGGCTGCCGGGACGTGTCACCCCGGCAGCCACCCACGGATCAGGCTTCGGTCAACTGGACCGTCAGGCTCCGCGAATCCGCCCGCGCCCCGTTCGGCGCCAACGCCCGTTGCGCGTCCGAGAGCACCCCCCGGATCGCCAGGTACGCCTTGGGGTCAGCCGTCTTGAACGCGTCCGAACCGGCCCAGATCAGCACGTGCTCCCCCGCGGGCAACCACGACAGGTCCGTCAGGCAGTCGTACAACGCGTCGAGGTTCCGGCCGAACCAGTCGGGGAACTCCAGTGCGGCCGCGATGGCGTCCAGCGCCGCGGCCTTGGTCACCGGCGCGGGGCCGGGCAGTACATGGGCGTAGGCACCACGGGCGCGGGCGCGCTCCGCCAGTGCTCGCGCATCCGGTTGTTCCACGGCGCTCACCTGCTCGGGTCCACGATGACGAACGAAGCGTAGTGGTCACCGGTGTAGTACAGCTCGCGCGCCGCGCCGGTGACCAAGCGCCGGGCACCGCGGTCTTCGCTGCCCGGCGTCTTCACGGTGTACTCCCGGTAGTAGCCGGGATCACGGGCGGGCAGCGTCTTCTCGCGGTTTTCGAACACCACCCCGTCGTTGCGGGGGTGGGGGAACGGGCCGTTCGAGCCGATCAGCCGCCAGGTCTCGGCCGCCTCCGGCGGCAGGCTGGACAGCGAGGCCACCGGCAGCCCGGATTCGGTGCCGGGCAGCGTGGCCGGCGGCGAGCCGTCCGCCACCAGGTCCTTGACCAGCCAGCCGCCCACCACGAGCACGATCAGGCCGATCAACGCGGCGGTGATCCGCCTCCGGTTGAACATGACCCGAAGACTACGACCGGCGTGCCGGATCCTCGCGCCGGGCCGAGGACAACCACCGGGAGAGCCGGTCGACCACCCGGTCGATCAGCCAGGCCAGCCCGGCGCACAACGGCAGCAGCACGGCCATGACCAGGATGAACTGCACCGGGAACCAGAGCTGCGCGAGCCACAGCTCCACCGAGTCCCACCAGTCCGACAGTCCGTCCAGCACGTGTCGAAGAATACTCCCCGATGGCCCCGGCCCCGGCCCGCCGGTAGGTTCCCAGCCATGTTCGCCGTATACGCCAAGGCCCCGAACCAGGACGACCCGCTGGACTCGCTGGTGGTCGGCGAGCGCCCCGAACCCGAAGTCCCCGAGGGCTGGGTCCGCGTCGCGGTCAAGGCCGCGAGCCTGAACATGCACGACATCTGGACCCTGCGCGGGGTCGGCATCAAACCGGAGCAGTTCCCGATGGTGCTCGGCTGCGACGGCGCCGGCGTGCTCGACGACGGCACCGAGGTGGTCCTGCACTCGGTGGTCAACGCTCCCGGCTGGCAGGGCGACGACACCCTGGATCCCAAGCGCACGCTGCTCACCGAGAAGTTCCAGGGCACCTTCGCCGACTACGTGGTGGTGCCCGCGCGCAACGCCGTGCCGAAGCCGGCGGAGCTGTCCTTCGCCGAGGCCGCCACCATGGGCACCGCCTGGCTGACCGCCTACCGCATGCTGTTCGTCAAGTCCGGCCTGCGCCCCGGGCAGACCATGCTGGTGCAGGGCGCCTCCGGCGGGGTGTCCACGGCGCTGGTCCAGCTCGGCCGCGCGGCCGGGTTCCGCGTGTGGGTCACCGGCCGCACCGAGCAGAAGCGGGCGCTGGCCGAGCAGCTCGGCGCGCACCAGAGCTTCGAATCCGGGGCCCGGTTGCCGGAGCGGGTGGACGCGGTGTTCGAGACCGTCGGCAAGGCCACCTGGTCACACTCGGTGAAGTCGCTGAAGCCGGGCGGCATCATCGTGGTCTCCGGATCGACCAGCGGGCCGGACGCCGGCGCGGAACTGCAGCGGGTGTTCTTCCTGCAGCTGCGGATCGCCGGATCGACCATGGGCACCCGCGACGAACTGCGCGATCTGCTCGACTACGTGCGGCTTTCCGGGATCCGGCCGCAGATCGGCGCGGAACTCCCGTTCGCCGAAGCGGCCACCGGCTTCCAGCAGATGCTGAACGGGGAAACGGCGGGGAAAACCGTCTTCGTCGCCTGATCGGCCCAGTGGTCGAGACCACCCGGCCAGCGGTAGGGGAACCCCTGACATCGGACCGTGACCGCACGAAACCGAGCGGAAATCCCGATTCAGTGCTTACCCTGGAGTGCATGACCGCACGGCAGCGGGAGGCACCACCGGCGACGGTGCAGGACGACTCGGTGATCCGGGTCGCCCACCGCCGCTTCGCGGGTGCCCGGACCCGGGTGCTGGAGGTCGGCAGGCAGCCGGACACCGGCACCCCGCGGCGCCGGTCCGCCCGCCGCGCCGCGCGGCCCGCCACGCCGAGACTGGTGCTGCTGCACGGTTACTGCGACAGCGCCGACACCTGGCGCCCGGTACTGGAAGAGCTGGCGACCGCGGGGCACTCCGCGGTCGCGGTGGATCTACCGGGTTTCGGCGAGGCCGACGCGCTGCGCCCCGGCGCGATGCTGCCGCAGCTGGACACCTTCCTCGCCGCGCTGATCAAGGAGCAGTCGGTGCTCGGCCCGGTGGTGCTGGTCGGGAACTCGCTGGGCGGCACGATCAGCCTGCGTGCGGCGCAGAGCACGCGGCTGCCGGTGGCGGGCGTGGTCTCGATCGCCTCGCCGGGTTTTGTCGACTCGTGGCTGATCCGCACGGTGGCCCGGTTCCCGGTGCCGCTGCGGCTGTACTCCGCGCTGCCGCTGCCGGTGCCCGCCTTCGTCGTCCGCGCGATCGCCGAGCAGGTGGTCCCGCGGCTGCTCTACGCCGACGCCGCGGTCGCCGACGTCACCCAGGTCCGCCGGTTCACCGACCTGTTCCCCGACTACCGCGCCACCACCGGCCGCCTGGAGCAGGCCAGGCAGCTGGTCGAGGAACTGGCCACCGCCTACCAGCTCGACGGCGTGCGCGCCCCGCTGCTGGTGGTGGCCTGCGGCAAGGACAAACTGGTCAGCGCCGCCGCCGGCAAGCAGCTGCACAGCCTGGTGCCGC
The DNA here is from genome assembly GCF_056431745.1 of Amycolatopsis sp. NPDC045836. Classification (NCBI taxonomy): domain Bacteria; kingdom Bacillati; phylum Actinomycetota; class Actinomycetes; order Pseudonocardiales; family Pseudonocardiaceae; genus Amycolatopsis; species Amycolatopsis sp. NPDC045836. The sequence continues at coordinate 94,226 of NZ_JBWKKF010000013.1, forward strand.
ACAGCAGGCTGCTGGTGCGCGACGACTGGGGCCACTGCCCGCAGCTGGACGACCCGCCCGCCATCGCGGAGCTGATCACCTACTTCGCCGCGAGCGCCACCCACGGCAAGAGCCGCCGGGTCACCGCACCGGCCACCGGGGCCGCGGGCACCGAGACCGCCGCCGGCTGAATCGAGTCGCCTCACCAGACTCGCCCGCCGGAGCTGCGCAACGCTCCCGCCACCGGGTACGGTGCCGCTTGGCCCGCGATCCGGGCCTTCGGACGAGCACGAACACGGGAGCGGACATGACCGTCGGCCAGAGCGGTTCCGGCAACGGGATCTTCCGGCGCAAGCCCATCGACCAGATCGAACCGGTGGCCGAGGGCGAGGGGCTGCAGCGCACCCTCGGCCTGCGCCAGCTGACCGCGATCGGGGTCGGCGGCATCATCGGCGCGGGGATCTTCTCCCTGGCCGGCGCGGTGGCGAACGAGACCGCGGGCCCGGCCGTGCTGATCTCGTTCCTGATCGCGGGCATCGCCAGCGCGGCAGCGGCGTTCTCCTACGCCGAGTTCGCCGGGCTGATCCCGCGTGCCGGTTCGGCCTACACCTACGGCTACGCGGTGCTCGGTGAGCTGACCGGCTGGTTCATCGGCTGGGACCTGCTGCTGGAGTACACCGCGATCGTGGCGGTGGTCGCCATCGGCATCAGCGGTTACTTCAACGACCTGCTCGGCTTCCTGAACATCTCGCTGCCGGAGTGGATGCTCGGCGCGCCCGGCACCGAGCCGGACGGGGTGGCGTCGGGGACCTACAAGGTGAACCTGTTCGCCGTGCTGCTGTGCCTGCTGATCGCGTTCATCCTGAACCAGGGCATGAAGAACGCGGCCAGGTTCGAGACGCTGCTGGTCTACCTCAAGGTCGGCATCGTGCTGCTGGTGATCGTGGTGGGGGCCTTCCACATCAACACCGACAACTACGACCCGTTCGCCCCGTTCGGCTGGGCGGGTGCGTTCACCGGGGCGGCGACGGTGTTCTTCGCGGTGTTCGGCTACGACGCGATGTCCACCGCGGCCGAGGAGTCGCAGGACTCCCAGAAGCACATGCCGAAGGCGATCATCTACTCGCTGGCCATCTCGATGGTGCTGTACGTGCTGGCCTGCCTGGTGCTGACCGGCATGGTCAACTTCACCGACATCGACAGCGAGGCCGCGTTCTCCAGCGCCTTCGCCGGGATCGGGCTGAAGTGGCTGGGCGCGATCATCGCCGCCGGGGCCATCCTCGGCATCCTGACCGTGTTGTTCACCTTCATGATGGGCGCGGCGCGCGTCGGTTATTCGATGAGCCGTGACGGGCTGCTGCCGAAGTGGTTCGCCAAGACGCACCCGGTGAAGAAGGTGCCGAGCCGGATCACCTGGGTGCTGGGCGCGGCCTCGGCGCTGATCGCCGGGTTCCTGCCGATCGCCGAGGCGGCCGAGCTGACCAACATCGGCATCCTGCTGGCGTTCGTGGTGGTCTGCATCGCGGTGATCGTGCTGCGGTACAAGCGCCCGGACCTGCCGCGTGGCTTCAAGACCCCCGGCATGCCGGTGGTGCCGATCATCGGCGTGGTCTTCTCGATCTGGCTGATCACCTTCCTGCAGCCGGAGACCTGGCTGCGCTTCGCCGCCTGGTTCGCCATCGGCCTGCTCATCTACTTCGCCTACAGCCGCCGGAACTCGGTGCTCGGCAAGGAGAACGCCGGCAAGTAGGTCACCGGCCGGAGAGCCTGGACACCGCGCGGCGCAGTTCGGTGTCCAGGGTTCCGATGATCTCGGCGGCCGGGGCGGACCTGCTCAGCGAGTAGGTCTGCCCCGCCCACAACGACAGCGCCTCCGGGTCGCCCGCCTTGGCCGCCGCCGCGCGGATCGGCTTGCTCAGGCTGTTCACCTGCGGGTACGCCGCCGGAGCGGCCTCGGAGTGCTCCAGCAGGAAGCGGTTGACCAGCCCGCGCGCGGGGCGGCCGCTGAACGCGCGGGTGAACGCGGTGCGGCGGCCCCCTTCGGCCAGCGCCCGCCGGTAGGTCTCGTTGGTGCCCGCCTCGTCGGCTCGCAGGAAAGCGGTGCCCAGTTGCGCGGCGATCGCACCGGCGGCGAGCACCGCGGCCACGTCGGCGCCGTGCACCAGCCCGCCGGTGGCGATCAGCGGCAGGTCCACTTCGGCCGCGACGAGCCGCAGCAGGGCGAGCAGGCCGTAGGTCTCGCCGCCCGCGGCCTCGGTCTCCTCGTCGGTGAACAGGGCGCGATGCGCCCCGGCCTCGAAACCCTGGACGCACAACGCGTCCGCGCCGACCTCGGCGGCCAGCCGGGCCTCGGCGGGCGTGGTCACGGTGACCACCACCTGGCTGCCTGCCGCGTGCAACCGTTCGACGTCGGCCGCCGACGGCCTGCCGAAGGTGAACGACACCAGCGGGATCCGCTGCGCCACCACCAGGTCCAGCTTCGCCGGGTAGTGGTCGTCGTCCCAGTCCGGGAGGCCGGGGCGGACGCCGTACCGCTGCGCCTCGGCGAGCAGCCGCAACTGGTAGCTCGCGACGTCGGGATCGCCTGCTTCCCCCGGCACGAACAGGTTCACGCCGAACGGGGCACCGGTGAGCGCTCGTGTGCGTTCGATCTGCTCCGCCAGCGCTTCCGCGGTGAGGTAACCGGCCGCCAGGAAACCGGACGCCCCGGCCAGGGTCGCCGCGGCGACCAGTTCGGGCGTCGACGGGCCTCCCGCCATCGGCGCGACCAGCACGGGCACTCGGAGTTCGGCGATCATGCTTCCGAGCGTACTTGCGGTGGCACGGTGAACGAATCCAGCGGCGAGAACAACGTCAGCACGAGTTCGTCGACCCCGGTGGCGGCGTAGGCGGCCAGTTCCCCGGCGAGGGTATCGGGCGTGGCGGCCAACGCGCGTTCGGCGACCGCCGCACCCGGTGCCAGCACTTCGGTCACCTCCGGGGTGAACCCGCGCAATGCCGGTTGCACCAAGGAAATTGCGTCCGACTGCCGCTCCGCGACGGCGGCGAGCACGAACGCGGTCACCCGGAACTCCCCGTCCCGCAACGCCTTGACCCGGCGCACCGCCGAAGTCGGGTACTCGCGGGAAGCACCGGCGCTCAGCGACACCCCGTCGGCGCACCGGGCGGCGGTCTCCAGCATCCGCGGTCGCACGGCCAGCAGGTCGACCGGCACGGCCACCGGGCCGTGGGCGAGGCGGAACCCGTCGAACCGGTACCCGGCCGAGGTCCCGGTCAACCGCTGCCCGGCCAGCAGCGCGCGCAGGGCGGTGACGAACTCCGCCATCACCCGCGCGCCACCGCGGTGGTCCCCGCCGAGCCGGGCGATCAGCGCCGGTTCCCCCAGCCCGGCCTGCGCCCGCACCCGGCCGGGACCGAGCCGGGCGAGCGAGGCCAGTTCCATCGCCAGCACCCCGGGGTGCCGCCCGGCCCGGCCACGCCGACGTCGATGCGGCCGGTCCTGGCGAGCCCCGCGGCGGCGGGCACGACGGCGTCGGCGAAGCCGGCGTGTTCGGCGAACCACACCCCGTCGAACCCACCGCGCTCGGCCACCTCGGCCCGATCGGCGCCGTCCGGGGTGAACCCGGGCAGGCACAGGCTCACTCGCACCGGACCACCGTATCGCCACATCGCACCCGTTCGGCGGTAACACCGGACCCCGGTTAGCCCGTATTGGTCTAGACCTCTATCCCGATCCGGTGGGAGAATCCGACTACAGGAGGCCCATGGTGAAAACCGGTGGAAGACCCCGCTTGCGCTCGCGGCTGGCCCGCGCGCTCGCCGCACTGACCATCGCGGGCGGCTCGCTCGCCGCGCTCCAGCCCGCGACCGCCACCGCCGCCGAGCCGCTGACCAGCCTGGTCCCCGTCCCGGTCTCGGTGCAGCCCGCCGCCGGGGTGAGCCACACCCTGGCCGAGGGCACCAAGATCTACGCGGCTTCGGCACCGGTCGGCGAATACCTCGCCGGCGTGCTGCGGAAGTCGACCGGCTACGCGCTGCCGGTGGAGGCCGCGCCGGCCAGCCCGCCGGCCGACGGCATCTCGCTGCTGCTGTCCGGCGCGCCGGGCACCGTCGGCGACCAGGGTTACCAGCTGACCGTGTCCGCCCAGAACGTGGTGCTGCGGGCGAACACCGCCGCCGGGTTGTTCAGCGGGGTGCAGACGCTGCGCCAGCTGTTCCCGGCCGCGATCGAGAGCCCCACCGTGCAGCCCGGCCCGTGGACGCTGCCCGGCGCCACCATCACCGACCACCCGCGCTTCGCCTACCGCGGGGCGATGCTGGACGTGGCCAGGCACTTCCACCCGGTCGAAGCGGTGAAGCGGTACATCGACCAGCTGGCCCTGTACAAGATCAACTACTTCCACCTGCACCTGGCCGACGACCAGGGCTGGCGGATCGTCATCGACAGCTGGCCCAACCTGACCACCCACGGCGGCAGCACCCAGGTCGGCGGCGGGCCGGGCGGCTTCTACACGAAAGCCCAGTACAGCGAGATCGTCGCCTACGCGGCGTCGCGGTTCATCACCGTGGTGCCCGAGATCGACATGCCGGGGCACACCAACGCGGCGCTGTCCTCCTACGCCGAGCTGAACTGCAACGGGGTCGCGCCGCCGCTGCGGACCGACATCGAGGTCGGCTACAGCTCGCTGTGCATCTCGAAGGACATCACCTACAAGTTCGTCGGCGACGTCATCCGGGAGATCTCCGCGCTGACCCCGGGCCCGTACTTCCACATCGGCGGCGACGAAGCCCACGCCACCTCGGACGCGGACTACCAGACGTTCATGTCGAAGGTTCTGCCGATCGTGGCGCAGCACGGCAAGACCGTGCAGGGCTGGCACGACATCGCCAAGGTGCAGTTGCCGGGCACCGCGGTGCCGCAGTTCTGGGGCACCACCACCAGCGACCAGGGCGTGGTGAACGCGGTGGCCCGCGGCAGCAAGGTGCTGATGTCCCCGGCGAACAAGGCGTACCTGGACATGAAGTACAACTCGTCCACCCCGATCGGCCTGAGCTGGGCCGGGTTCATCGAGGTGCAGACGGCGTACGAGTGGAACCCGGGCGCCTACCTCAGCGGCGTGCCGGAGTCGGCGGTGCTCGGCGTGGAGTCGCCGATGTGGACCGAGACCATCGTGAACAGCTCGCACATCGAGTACATGGCGTTCCCGCGGCTGGCCGCGCACGCCGAACTCGGCTGGTCGCCGTGGGCCGCGCACAACTGGAACCAGTTCCGCACCCGGCTCGGCGCGCAGGGGCCGCGGTGGACGGCGATGGGCATCAACTTCTACAAGTCCTCGCAGATCCCGTGGGACACCGGCGGCAACCCCGGCGTGTGCAGCCAGCCCGCCTGGGACGCCGCGACGGTGTACACCGGCGGCAACGTGGTTTCGCACAACGGTGCCAAGTGGACGGCGAAGTGGTGGACGAAGGGTGAGGAGCCCGGCACCACCGGCGAATGGGGCGTCTGGCGCGACGACGGTCCCTGCTGATCCCCGTGCGGGGGTGGGGGGGGGGGGGGGGACAAACAACACCCCCCCCCCCCCCCCCCCCCCCCCCTCTCTCATAGGGGGCGGTGGTTGGGAAAGAAGAGAAGAAAAAAAAACG
>NZ_JBWKKF010000013.1:99857-117244 GCF_056431745.1 Amycolatopsis sp. NPDC045836
GGGAGCGCGCCACATAGAGGGGGGTGGGGTCGTTCTGCTCCCCTCCCCCCCCCCCCCCCCCCTTTCTCCTCTCCCCCCCCCCCCCCCCCCCCCCCCCCCGCCGGAGTCACTTCCTGCCCTTGCCCTTGTCGGAGGAGGTGTCGTCGGTGGACAGCGCGGCGACGAAGGCCTCCTGCGGGACCTCCACCCGGCCGACCGTCTTCATCCGCTTCTTGCCTTCCTTCTGCTTCTCCAGCAGCTTCCGCTTCCGCGAGATGTCACCGCCGTAGCATTTGGCGAGCACGTCCTTGCGGATGGCGCGGATGGTCTCGCGGGCGATGATCCGCGAGCCGATGGCCGCCTGGATCGGCACCTCGAACTGCTGGCGCGGGATCAGCTCGCGCAGCCGCGTGGCCATCTTGTTGCCGTAGGCGTACGCGGCGTCCTTGTGCACGATCGCGGAGAACGCGTCCACCGTCTCGCCCTGCAGCATGATGTCGACCTTGACCAGGTCGGCCGCCTGCTCGCCGGCCTCTTCGTAGTCCAGCGAGGCGTACCCGCGGGTGCGTGACTTCAGCGAGTCGAAGAAGTCGAAGATGATCTCCGCCAGCGGCAGGTTGTACCGCAGCTCCACCCGCTCCTCGGACAGGTAGTCCATGCCGAGCAGCTGCCCGCGCTTGCTCTGGCACAGCTCCATGATCGCGCCGATGAACTCCGACGGCGCGATCACCGTGACCTTGCTCAGCGGCTCGTGCACCTCGGCGATCTTCATCCCGGTCGGCCAGTCCGACGGGTTGGTCACCGTCACCTCGCTGCCGTCCTCCAGGTACACCTGGTAGACCACGTTCGGCGCGGTGGAGATCAGGTCGAGGCCGAACTCGCGCTCGAGGCGGTCGCGGGTGATCTCCAGGTGCAGCAGCCCGAGGAAACCGCAGCGGAAGCCGAAGCCCAGCGCCACCGAGGTCTCCGGCACGTAGGTCAGCGCGGCGTCGTTGAGCTGCAGCTTCTCCAGCGCCTCGCGCAGCACCGGGTAGTCCGAGCCGTCGACCGGGTACAGCCCGGAGTAGACCATCGGCTTCGGCTCGCGGTACCCGGCCAGCGGCTGCTCGGCGCCCTTGCGCTCGGAGGTCACCGTGTCGCCGACCTTGGACTGGCGGACGTCCTTCACCCCGGTGATCAGGTACCCCACCTCGCCGACGCCCAGCCCGGCGCTGGCCTTCGGCTCCGGCGAGATGATGCCGACCTCGAGCAGTTCGTGGGTGGCCCCGGTGGACATCATCTTGATCTTCTGCCGCGGGGTGATCTTGCCGTCGACCACGCGGATGTAGGTGACCACACCGCGGTAGGTGTCGTAGACCGAGTCGAAGATCATCGCGCGCGGCGGGGCGTCGGCGTCACCGACCGGCGGCGGGACCTGCCGCACCGCTTCGTCCAGCAGCTCGCGCACGCCCTGGCCGGTCTTCGCCGAAACCCGCAGCACGTCGGCGGGCTCGCAGCCGATGATGTGCGCCAGCTCGGCGGCGTACTTGTCCGGCTCGGCGGCGGGCAGGTCGATCTTGTTCAGCACCGGGATGATCTGGAGGTTGTTCTCCAGCGCCAGGTACAGGTTGGCCAGGGTCTGCGCCTCGATCCCCTGCGCGGCGTCGACCAGCAGGATCGCCCCCTCGCAGGCCTCCAGCGCGCGGGAGACCTCGTAGGTGAAGTCCACGTGGCCCGGGGTGTCGATCAGGTGCAGCACGTGGTCCTGCCCGTCGACCTGCCACGGCAGCCGCACGTTCTGCGCCTTGATGGTGATGCCGCGTTCCCGTTCGATGTCCATCCGGTCGAGGTACTGCGCGCGCATCGCCCGCTCCTCGACCACGCCGGTGAGCTGCAGCATCCGGTCGGCCAGGGTGGACTTCCCGTGGTCGATGTGCGCGATGATGCAGAAGTTTCGGATCAGCTCCGGCGGGGTGAAGGTGGTGTCGGCGAACGTCACAGTGACTGGTCCTCGGCATGGGTCGGGATTCGGTCCCCCCATCGTCCCATGAAGGGTCACCGACGCGGTTGACCAGTGCTCATCTCCGGGCGATCCCCGATGCGACCGGCTGCGCTCCGTGTTGACATCGAAGGTATGAGCGCTTCCCTCGAACAAGTCCTGGACCGGGCCTTCGGCCACCCGCGCGGGCTGCTCGGCCGGGTCGGCGGCTGGCTGATGGCCACCGGCAACGCGGCGACCGAACGGCACGTGGTGGCCGTCGCCCGGCTCACCGAGGGCGAATCGGTGCTGGTCATCGGGCCGGGGCCGGGCGTCGGCGTGCTCGCCGCCGCCGGCCGGGCCGCCCGGGTGATCGGGGTCGACCCGTCCGCCGAGATGCTGGAGCTGTGCGCCGAGCGCTGCGAAGGCACGCGGAACGTGGAGCTGCACCTCGGCTCCGCCGCGGAGACCGGTCTCGACGACAGCTCCGTCGACGTGGTCATCTCGGTGAACAACGCGCAGCTGTGGCCGGACCGCGCGGCCGGGTTCACCGAGCTGCGCCGGGTGCTGCGCCCCGGCGGCAAGCTCGTGCTCTCCGCCCACGAGAAGTGGCTCCCCGTGAGCAGGCACGAACTCGCCGCCGAGGTGACCGGCGCGGGGTTCACCGACCTGCAGACCTGGGTGTGGGATCCGCCGGGACCGCTGGCCGCCCGCGCGGCGCAGCTGCGCGCGATCCGCGCCTAGTTCCCGGCCCTCACGACACCCGGAACGAACCAGCGCGGTTGCGCCAGCCGCTGCCGACGTTCAGCAGATCGGCCGCGTGGTCGATCCAGACCGACGAAGGCTCTCCGAGGCCGATGGGATCGCGCAATTTCACGTCGCACTGGCTGAACGCTCCCACCGAGCTGAACTTGTTGTTCCAGGTTCCTCCGGAAGGGTGGGCATACGCGGTGCCGTGACCACCCGGGATGCCCGCTTCCTGCCGCGCATCAGCCGCGTTGCCGGCACACGCGTAGCGAACGGGGTCGGTGGTGAGCATGCAGTACGCGGCCGCCGCCGCACCGGCGTCCGCCGAAGCCGTCCCGGTCATCGTTTTCCGCCGCGATTCCAAATTGCCACGGAAAACACCGGTGTTCTTGACGCAGGGACCACACTTCCTTGACTTCCGGTGCACAACCGCACCTGAGGGTGGCTCAGTCCTTCGAGTGGTCCCGGACGTCGGTGCGCAGCGGGTGCCCCGCCGGAACCTCGACCAGCACGATCCGGGTGCCGTCTGGGTCGGCGATCCAGGCTTCGTCCAGGCCCCACGGTTCACGGCGGGCCTCGCGCACCGGCTCGACGCCCTTGGCCGCCAGTTCGGCCAGCGTCGCGGGCAGGTCGCGGACCTGCAGCCAGAACGCCACGTCCGGGGTCGGGCCGGTCTCCCCGCGGCCGACCACCTCGAGGAGGCCGCCGCCGAGGAAGAAGATGGTGCCGATCGGGATCTCCCGGTAGATCGCCAGGCCGAGGGTGTCGCGGTAGAAGGCGGTGGAGACCTCGAGGTCCTTCGGCATCAGCAGGACGCGGCTGCTCAGAACTTCCATGCGTTCCTGCCTACCGGTGGGCTCACGCCACCGCAATGGCACCGATGCCGGCCAGCACGATGCCGGACCCGAGCAAGCGGCGCAGCGGGTCGGCTTCGCCCAGCACCAGCCACCCGGCCAGGCCACCGAGCACGATGCTCAGCTCACGGGCGGGTGCGACCAGGCTCACCGGCGCCAGCCGCATGGCGAACAGCACGAGCAGGTAGGCCACCGGCGAAAGCACCCCGACCAGCAGCACCTCCCGCCGGTACCGCCGCCACAGCCCGCCCGTGGCCGCGCCACGCAGGGCGTACGGCGCCAGCAGCGCGCTCTGCAGCACCGCGCCGAGGCTGAAGTAGACCAGCGGCGGCACGGCCAGGGTGGTCACCGAATGCGCGTCCCACAGCGTGTACCCGGCGATCGCGGCGCCGGTGAGCAGGCCGTAGCAGAAGCTCGCGCGGCGTTGCCGCGGATCGCCCGCCCCGCCGCCGCTGCCGATGACCAGCACCCCGATGACCACCAGCACCGCGCCGAGCAGGCCGAGCCAGCCGGGCCGTTCACCGAGCACGAGCACCGCGGCCAGCACCGCCAGCAGCGGCCCGCTGCCCCTGGCCAGCGGATAGACCACGGACAGGTCGCCGACCGCGTAACCGCGCTGCAGCACGATGCCGTACGCGACGTGCAGCACCGCGGTCCCGGCCGCCGCCGCCAGCCAGCTCCACTGCGGACGTGGCCCGGCGACCAGCAACGAGACCACCGCGACCGGCGCGAACACCACCGCCGTCACGGTGTAGTAGAGGAAGACGAACCGCGCCCCGCCGTCGGCCACCCGCTTCGCCGCGAGGTTCCACCCGGCGTGCACCACGGCCGCACCGAGCACCAGGAGCAGGGCCGTCACGTTCACCGGTGGTCAACCTACCGCCCGCCGACGGGCCCGCTGAGCAGGGGTGTTAGGCTTTTCGCTCGTTGCCGCGCGGCATTCCGTCATGGAGGAAACCCGCGTTTCGCGGGGCCACCCGGTCGCGGCGGCGAAACCACCAGAAGGACCCAGAGGAGCGCCGGTATGGCCAACATCAAGTCGCAGATGAAGCGCATCAAGACCAACGAGAAGGCGCGTCAGCGCAACCAGGCGATCCGGTCCTCGGTGAAGACCGCGATCCGCAAGTTCCGCGAGGCCGCGGACTCCGGTGACAAGGCCAAGGCCGCCGAGGCCCAGCGCGAGGCCGCGCGCAAGCTGGACAAGGCCGCCACCAAGGGTGTGCTGCACGCCAACCAGGCCGCGAACAAGAAGTCGGCCATGGCCAAGCGGGTCAACTCGCTCTGACCCCGGCTTCGGAAAAGCCCCCGGTGCGCTGGTCGACCGGGGGCTTTTCCGTGTGCTCGGGGCTCCGATGGGGCAGGCTGTGCGGCGTGAGCGCCTATGGAAGTGCCTACGACTACGACCTGATCGTCATCGGCTCCGGCCCCGGCGGGCAGAAGGCCGCGATCGCCGCGGCCAAGCTCGGCAAGCGCGTGGCGGTGGTCGACCGCCACGACATGATCGGCGGGGTCTGCGTCCAGACCGGAACGATCCCTTCCAAAACGCTGCGCGAAGCGGTGCACTACCTGACCGGGATGAGCCAGCGCGAGCTGTACGGGGCCAGTTACCGGGTCAAGCAGGACATCACCATCACCGACCTGATGGCGCGCACGCAGCACGTGATCGGGCGCGAGGTCGAGGTGGTGCGCGCGCAACTGCAGCGCAACGGGGTGCACCTGGTCAGCGGCCTCGGCCGGTTCACCGATCCGCACACCGTCGCGGTGGAGGGCGGGCCACGCGGTGAGCGGACGTCGCTGACCGGCGAGTACGTGGTGATCGCCACCGGCACCCGGCCGGCCCGCCCACCGGAGGTCGACTTCGACGAGGAACGCGTGCTCGACTCCGACGAGATCCTGAGCCTCGACCGCATCCCGACGTCACTGGTGGTGGTCGGGGCCGGGGTGATCGGCATCGAGTACGCCTCGATGTTCGCCGCGCTCGGCTGCCGGGTCACCGTGGTCGAGCAGCGCGAGCGGATGCTGGACTTCTGCGACCCGGAGATCGTCGAATCGCTGAAGTTCCACCTGCGGGACCTGGCGGTGACCTTCCGGTTCGGCGAGAAGGTGGTGGACGTGGCGGTCGGCGAGCACGCCACGGTGACGTCGCTGGCCAGCGGAAAGCGCATCCCGGCCGAGGCGGTGATGTACTCGGCGGGGCGGCAGGGCATGACCGACGACCTCGGCCTGGAGCACGCCGGTCTCACCGCCGGCAAGCGCGGACGGCTGACCGTCGACGACCACTACCGCACGGCGGTCCCGCACATCTACGCCGTCGGCGATGTGATCGGCTTCCCGGCGCTGGCCGCGACGTCGATGGACCAGGGCAGGCTGGCCGCGTACCACGCCTTCGGCGAGCCGGCGAACGAACTGGCCGCCCTGCAGCCGATCGGCATCTACACCATTCCGGAGATCTCCTACTGCGGTGCGACCGAGGCCGAGCTGACCTCCTCGTCGGTCCCGTACGAGATCGGTACCGCCCGATACCGCGAACTGGCGCGAGGCCAGATAGCCGGCGACTCGTACGGCATGCTCAAGCTGCTGGTCTCCACGGAGGACCGCACCCTGCTCGGCGTCCACGTCTTCGGCACCGGGGCGACCGACCTGGTCCACATCGGACAAGCCGTCATGGGCTGCGGTGGCACCGTCGACTACCTGGTCGACACGGTGTTCAACTACCCCACCCTGTCGGAGGCGTACAAGGTCGCTGCCCTGGACGCCACCAACAAGATCCGCGCCCTGGCCCGCTTCAGCGAAACCTGACCCACCTCAAGAACCATCCTCGCCCCGACGCGCAGCCCGGAATACGTCCCTTCGTCCACTCAGCCTTCAGCCCAACCCGACCCGGTCACAGCCGATCCCACCCAGCCGGGGCCACCTCCCCAGCACGCGCCCGCCTGCCAGCACCGGACCGCCGTCCACCTCAACGGCGGTCCTTCGCGGCCGCGATCTCCAGCACCGCGCGTTCCAGGGCGTAGTCGGGGTCAGCCGCCGCGCCCTTCACGTCGGCGTTCAGCTTCGCGACGACGCGCATCGCGTCGGCCAGGCCGTCAGCTCCCCAGCCGCGCACCTGCCCCTGCGCCTTCCGGATCTTCCACGGCGGCATGCCCAGCTCCCCCGCCATCGAGTTCGGGTTCCCGCGTCCCGCCCCCGCCACCCGCGCGATGGTGCGCACCGCGTCGGCCAGCGCGTCGGCCACCAGCACGTGCGGCACCCCGATCTGCATCGCCCAGCGCACCGCTTCCAGCGCCGCGGCGCGATCCCCCGAGACGGCCTTCTCCGCCACCGCGAACCCCGTCACGTCGGCCCGCCCGCGGTGGTAGCGCCGCACGGCCTGCTCGTCGACCTTGCCGCCGGAGTCGGCCACCAGCTGCGTCGCCGCCGAGGACAATTCCCGCAGGTCCGAGCCGACCGAGTCGATCAGCGCCATCACCCCGGCGGCGTCGATCTTGCCGCCCGCCTGCCGGACCTCGTTGCGCACGAACGCTTCCCGCTCGGCGGGCTTGGTGATCTTCGGGCATTCGACCACCTGTGCCCCGGCCTTGCGCAACGCCGCGGGCAGCGCCTTGCCCGCCTTCGTCCGCCCCCCGCCGGTGTGCACGACGACCAGCACCACGCCGTCGGCGGGATCCTTGACATAGGCCAGGATCGCGTCGCCGATCTCCTGCGAGGCGTCCTGCGCGCCGTCGATCGCGATCACGCGTCCCTCGCTGAACAGCGACGGACTGACCAGTTCCGCGAGCATCGGAGCTGTGAGTTCGGACACTTTGAGCCGGGTCAGGTCGGCCGCCGGATCGGTGCTCCGGGCGGCCTCGAGAGCGGCTCGAATCGCCCGCTCGATGAGCAGTTCTTCTTCGCCGAGCACGAGGTGGAGAGCGGCTGCGTCGGTCACCCGCACGATCCTGCCACGCCCGTCGGCCACTAGCCCGGCACGGTGAGGTGGTCGCGAGCTCGTGCCGGAATGCCGTACGGTGTTGGCGAGGCACCGCGCCGAGCGCGGGCCGACAACCGCATAACGCTCATCCAGAGGGGCAGAGGGATACGGCCCGAAGAAGCCCCGGCAACCGGCGTCAGCCTGTCATCTCGATTCCGCGAGGTAGCTGACGAGCACGGTGCCAATTCCGGCCCACACCCGTGGGGCAGATGAGGAAGGACCTCGCGATGACTGCCACCCTCCGCACGACCAAGCGCACCCTGGACCTCGGCCCGGCCGCCGAACTGGTGTCGAAGGAAGAGGGGCACCGCCAGCCGCTGGCACCCGAGTTCGTCTCCGCCGAGGACTTCTCCCCGCTCGAGGTCGCCTACGACTTCGGCCGCGTGCGCCGCGAGGACATCGAGAAGGGCCCGCGCAACATCTGGCGCTACAAGAGCCTGCTGCCGGTGCCGTCGAACGTCGAAGAGATCCCCAACACCGAGCCCGGCTGTACCCGGCTGGTGCGTGCCGACCGGCTCGCGAAAGCCTTGGGGCTCAAGCGAGTCTGGGTCAAGGACGACACCGGCAACCCCACCCACTCGTTCAAGGACCGCGTGGTCGCGGTGGCGCTGGCCGCCGCCCGCGAGTTCGGCTTCAACGTGCTGGCCTGCCCGTCCACCGGCAACCTGGCCAACGCCGTGGCCGCCGCCGCGGCCCGCGCGGGCTGGGAGTCGGTCGTGCTGGTCCCGAAAACCCTGGAGCGGGCCAAGATCCTCACCACCGCGGTGTACGACGGCGCGCTGATCGCGGTGGACGGCAACTACGACGACGTCAACCGCCTGGCCACGCAACTGGCCTCGGAGAACGAGAACTGGGCGTTCGTCAACGTCAACGTGCGGCCGTACTACTCCGAGGGCTCGAAGACGCTCGCCTTCGAGGTGGCCGAGCAGCTGGGCTGGCGGCTGCCGCAGCAGATCGTCGTGCCGATCGCCTCCGGTTCTCAGTTGACCAAGGTGGACAAGGGTTTCCGCGAGCTGGGTGAACTCGGCCTGGTCGAGCAGTCGCCGTACAAGGTCTTCGGCGCGCAGGCCACCGGCTGCTCGCCGGTGTCGGCCGCGTTCCGCGCCGGGCACGACGTGGTGCAGCCGGTCAAGCCGGACACCATCGCCCGCTCGCTGGCCATCGGCAACCCGGCCGACGGCCCGTACGTGCTGGACGTGGTCAACCGCACCGGCGGCGCCATCGAGGACGTCAGCGACGAAGAGGTGGTCGAAGGCATCCGGTTGCTGGCCCGCACCGAAGGCATCTTCACCGAAACCGCCGGCGGCGTCACCGTGGCGACCGCGAAGAAGCTCGTCGAAGCCGGGAAGCTGAACCCGGACGAGGAAACCGTCCTCCTCATCACCGGCGACGGCCTCAAGACCCTCGACGCGGTCGAAGGCAAGATCGGCCCCCGCGCCACCGTCCCCGCCTCCGCCGACGCGGTCCGCGAAGCCCTCGCGAAGTAACCTCCTTTCCATTCCGGCTCGACCGTGGCCTTCGGAGCAAAGCTCCGGAGGCCACATTCATGTCCGCACCTCCATGCGCACCAACCTTCCGTTCCCTGACCGGCCCACCCACTCCCTATCGCGCACACCACCCCCTCCGTTTTTCCACCGAGTTCAGCTACTTCCACAGCTCGCCGACCGCGTCCACTTGCCGTCACACCAGCCGGGTTCCGTCCGGCCACAAAGAAATATCGAGTCGCCGTCCAGTCATCCGAAGAACAAGCCCGCCGCCGCCCAGCCACCTCTGAGCAGTGCACCTTTTCTTGAATACCACATCCGCGCCGGCCGCCAACCGAGTTGTCCACAGCCGCCCAGTTGTCCACAGCTCGCCGAATTGCCCTGTCCTCCCCCGCCCAGTCCACTTAACGTCGCTTGTGTGTTCGAGCGAAGCCAAACAACCCTCTCTCCCGGAGCACCGACCTCCGAGGAGCCCAAGCCCGACGTCGCCGAGTTGGCGGCCCGGGTCCAGCGCGACCGCGCCCACGGGAAGGTCACGCGCTGGCTGCCGAAAGCACGCGGCAGTCCGGTCAAGCAACGCGCCACGATCGCGCTCGCCGTGTTCGGCGTGTTCGTGGTCGTGCTCGCCTCGGTTCTGCTGTTCGACGGCGAACCGGAGCCGGAGCGCGCCCCGCCGTTGCCCATGGCGCGGGCCGCACCGGCCGCCACCAGCTCGCCGCCGAGCGCCACCGGCGAACTGGTGGTGAGCGTGATCGGCAAGGTCGTCCGGCCGGGCCTGGTCACGCTGCCCGCCGGGGCCAGGGTCGCGGACGCGGTGCGAGCCGCCGGTGGCGTGCTGCCCGAGACCGATCTCGCCACCGTGAACCTGGCTCGCCGCCTCACCGACGGCGAGCAACTGGATGTGGGGGCGCCACCACAGGCCCAGGGTCCGGCGCCGGCTTCCCCCGGCGCCGGGCCTCCGGTCAAGGTCGACCTCAACACCGCGAGCCTGGCCCAGCTCGACGATCTGCCCGGTGTGGGCGAAGTGACCGCGCAACGCATTCTCGACTGGCGCAACCAGCACGGCCGCTTCACCGCGGTCGAGCAACTCCGTGAAGTGGAAGGGATCGGCGAAACGCGGTTCTCGCGCCTGCGTGACCAGGTGACCGTGCAATGACCCCGGCCGCCGATCCGGCGGTGAACCCGGGGCCGGCCGCACACGACCTGCGGCTGGTACCGGCCGCGCTCACCGTCTGGCTCGGCACGCTCGGCGGGCTGCTGCTCGGCTGGTGGCTGACGGTCGTGGTCGGCGCCGGGGTCGCGATCGCGGCAGCCGGTGGGCTGGTGCGCACGCGTCGCCGGGGTGGGAACGGTGAGCGGCTGCGCGCGCTTTTGCCGGCATTGCTGGGTTTTGGTGCGGTGGTGGCGGTCGTGGTGACGCCGCGGCTGCACCACGCGCAGGAAGATCCGATGCGCCCCGCGGCGGATCGGGGTGTACCGGCGGTGCTCCGGGTGACGGTCACCGAAAGACCACGGCCGATCCGTTCGGCCGGTTACGCGGGAAGGGCAGGTGGTACGAGTGCGGTGGTGATTCCGGCTGAGGTCACCGGGGCGACGGTCGATGGGCAGGCGGTGCCGTCGACCGGCCGGGTGGTGCTGCTCGCCGCGCTGGACGGGTGGTCCGATCTGCTGCCAGGGCAGCAGGTGACGGCTTCGGGGTCCCTGGCCCCGGGGCGGCCGGCCGAAATGACCGTGGCGGCGCTCCGGGTACGAGGGCCACCGCGGGAGGTCACCGAGCCGCCGCCGTGGTGGCAGCGAGCGGCGGCGTCGATGCGGGCCGGGCTCCGGGAAGCGTCCGGTGTGCTCGACGAGGAGCCCGCCGGGCTGCTGCCCGGACTGGCCGTCGGCGACACCAGCGGCATGTCACGGCGGGTCGAGGACGAGTTCCGCGATGCGGGCCTGTCGCACCTGACGGCGGTCAGCGGTACGAACGTGACCATCGTGTGCGGTGCGGTACTGCTGCTGCTCCGGCTGCTGCGGCTCGGGCCGGTGGTGTCGGCGGCGGGCGCGGGCGCGGCTCTCGCCGGGTACATGGTGATCACCGGGCCCGAACCCAGCGTGCTGAGGGCCGGGGTGATGGGGGCGGTCGGGTTGCTGGCGCTGGCGCTCGGCCGTCGTGGTACGGCGCTTCCGGCGTTGGCGGCGGCGGTGACCGGCCTGGTGCTGTACGACCCGGCGATGGCGGCCAGCTTCGGCTTCGCGCTGTCCGTGGTGGCGACGGCGGGGCTGGTGTTGCTGGCTCCGCGCTGGGCGGCCGCACTCGCTCGCCGCGGGGTGCCGTCCTGGCCGGCCGAGTGGCTGGCGGTGCCGGTGGCGGCGTTCGCGGTGACCGCGCCGATCCTCGCGGGCATGGCGGGTGAGCTGAGCCTGGTGGCGGTGGTGGCGAACCTGCTGGCCGCTCCGGTGGTCGCCCCGGCGACCATTCTCGGGGTACTGGCGACGGTGCTCGGCACGGTGTGGCCCGCTGCGGCGGAACTGCTGGTGCGGCTGGCCGGGCCGGAGGCGAGCTGGCTGATCCTGGTGGCCCGGGAGGCGTCGGCGGTACCCGGTGCGGTGCTGGCCTGGCCGCCGGGCTGGTGGGGTGGGCTGCTGGCCGCCCTCGTGGTCGGTGTGCTGCTGGTGGTGTTCCGGTTCGCCAGGGTGCGGCTGGTGCTCGCGGCCGGGCTGGTGCTCGTCCTGCTGACGACGGCGCCCGCCCGGGTGCTGGCGCCGCCGTGGCCGCCACCGGGATGGGCGGTGGTGGCCTGTGACGTCGGCCAAGGCGACGCCATCGTGCTGGCCACCGCTGAGCCCGGGCGGGCCGTCGTGGTGGACACCGGGCCGGAGCCGGGGCCGGTGGACCGCTGCCTCGACCGGCTCGGGGTGGACAGGGTGGCGTTGCTGGTGCTGAGCCACCTGCACGCGGATCACGTGGGTGGCTTGGCCTCGGTGTTCGAAGGCAGGACCGTGGGCGCGGTGGCCGTGGGGGCCGGGCGGGCACCGCGCTGGGCTTGGGACGAGGTCGCCGAGGTGACCGGGGCGCAGGGGGTGCCGCTGGTGGAACTGCCGGTCGGGCAGCGGCTGGAGTGGCCGGGGCTGGGTCTCGACGTGCTCGGTCCGCGGCACGTCACCACCCGCGCCGGGGCGGAGAAGGACGGCACGCTGATCAACAACAGTTCGCTGGTGCTCAGAGGCCACACCAGCGCGGGACGAGTACTGCTCACCGGTGACGTCGAACTGGCCGCCCAAGCGGATCTGCTGGCAGCGAAGGAGGACCTCCAGGCCGACATCCTGAAGGTGCCGCACCACGGCTCGCGGTACTCGCTGCCCGCGTTCCTGGCCGCGGTCGGCCCGCGGATCGCCGTGGTCAGCGTGGGCGCCGGGAACTCGTACGGCCATCCGAGCCAATCCACAATGGACAATCTGGGCAAGGGAGGTGCCCTGCTGACGCGAACCGACACCGACGGTGACACCGCCGTGTTCCTCCACGACGGCGGTCCGGCCGTGCTCCGCCGTGGGCGCTGAGCGACGGAAAACATGTAGGCGATAGTTGACATGTCGGCTCTAGCCTACATATTCTCCCGGGCATGTCCGATGCAGTCTTTCTCGCGCTGGCGAGTCCGGCCCGGCGTCGCCTGCTGGAGTTGCTGGCGGACGGGCCGCGGACGGCCGGGGATCTGGCGGCGCAGTTCGAGATGAGCCGTCCGTCCGTGGCCGAGCACCTGAAGATCCTTCGCCAGGCAGCGCTCGTCCGCGACGAACCGGTGGGGCGGCAACGCTTCTACCACCTCGAACCGGCGCCGCTGGCGCAGGTCGGCGACTGGCTGCACCCGTTCGAGCGGTTCTGGCGCGAGCGGCTGCGCACCATGGCGGAACTCGTGGAAGAAGAGGACGAAGCACCATGACCTACACCCGTACCGGCACCATCACCGTCGACCAGTTCATGGCCGCCCCACCGGCCAAGGTGTGGCGGGCGCTGACCGATCCCGACCTGCACGCGAAGTGGTGGGCACCCGGGGACATCGCCGAGCACGTCGGTCACGAGTTCCACCTGAGGATGCCGGGGTACGGCGAGGTGCCGTGCCAGGTGATCGAGTCGCAGCCGCACGAACGGTTCGCCTACACCTTCAACGGGACCTGGACGCTGACCTGGCGGCTGGTCCCCGAGGGCCACGGCACCCGGCTGCTGCTCGAGCACTCCGGCTTCGACCTCGACGACCAGCGTCAGCGCGACGCCTGCGAACGCATGGGGCCCGGGTGGCGGGACGGTGTGCTGCCCAGGCTGGCGGAACTGGTTCCGGCGATCGGCTGAACCGGAACCACCGTGGACGTGACCCACCGGCGTGCACCGGGGAGCCACGTCCACGGCAGGGCCGCCGGGCGGAGCAAGAGCCTTCTCATACCTAGTTCGCCCGTTCGGCGGCCAGTTGTCAAGGGCGCCATTCCCGGCGGTACCCCGGGTGGTCGGCGTAGGGCAGAGCCAGCAACCGCAACGTCCGGCACCAGTTCTTGCCCGGTTCACCACCGGGGACGTGGCACACCTCGCACCAGTAATCACTGCCGTAGAGGGGGAACCCCGCCACCCGGTCGGTCACCGCGGTCTCGTGGGTTTCGACGATCAGCCGGGTCGCTTCCACCTCGCGGATCATCCGGTTGATCGATTCGAGTTCGACGGTGCCGAGGCCGCGGATGCGCATCTCGGTCTGGGTGGCCAGGTCGGCGTGGTCGAGCTGGTCGCCCGCCTTGCCCTTCTGCACCGTCCGCATGATCAGGCTCTGACGTTCGTTCACCATCGCGGTCAGGAACGCCACCAGGTCGGTCACCGGGGATCGTCCTTTCTGGGTAGACCCGCGCGATCCCCTGACCCGGGCCCCGAGCGGGCCCACCGCGCCTACTTGCTCTTCGGCAGTATCTCACCCAGTGTTACGAACGGGACATAACAAGGAGGTCACTACGCAGCGAAGATCACCGTGCGTGCAACGCCGGGCGCTGGACGACCACCCCGAGCACGCCGGGACCGGTGTGCGCGCCGATCACCGCGCCGAGTTCCGAGACCAGGCAGCCCGACGAGCGCGGCAGCTGCTCCTCCAGGCGGTTCGCCAGCTCCACCGCCCGCTCCGGGGAGGCGAGGTGGTGCACGGCGAGTTCCACCGGGTCGTCGCCGGCGGTCCGCACGGCCAGGTCGACCATGCGCGCCATGGCGCGGTTCATCGTGCGCACCTTCTCCAGCGGCAGGATGCGCCCCTCGGACATGTGCAGCACCGGCTTCACCGCCAGCGCCGTGCCCAGCAGGGCGGCGGCCGAGCCGATGCGGCCACCGCGGCGGAGGTGTTCGAGGGTTTCCACCACGAAGAGCGTTTCCGAGCGGCGGGCGGCCTCGACGGCGGCCTGCTCCACCTCGGCCGGGGACGCCCCGGAGGCGGCGGCCGAAGAGGCGTGCAGCGCGGCGAATCCGAGCCCCATCGCGGTGGTGCGCGAATCGACGATGCGCACCTTGTCCGGCCCGACCTCCTGCGCGGCCAGCACGGCGGCCTCCCAGGTGCCGGACAGTTCCCGCGACAGGTGCACCGAGACCACCGCCTCGGCACCGCCGGCCAGCGCGTCCCGGAACTGGGTGGCGAATTCGGCGGGGGTGGGCCTGGACGTGGTGACGATGCGGTGCTGCCCCAGCGCCTTGGCCAGGGCGGCCGGGCCGACGTCGGTACCGTCCAGTGCGGACACCCCGTCGATGAGCACGTGCAGGGGCACCACCCGGATGGCATGCCGATCGGCGAAACCCTCCGGCAGATGGGCGGTCGAATCCGTGACTACGGCTACCGGCACGGCATCAGCCTACGGGTCCTCGCGTGGTTCCCCGGTGAACAGCAACCCGGCGACGAGTTTTGCCATTTCGGCACCCACCGCGGCGTGTCCCGCCCAGCCCCAGTGCATGCCGTCGGGATTGCCGTGCCCGCCGAGCACGTGCGGCCCGACGACCTCGGCGAGGTCGAGCACCGGAACCTCCCGCCGCCGCGCCCAGTCGGCCACCGCGGCCGCGGCGGCGGGACGCGCCGAGTGCACCCCGCCGTACGACGCGGCCCGGTGCACCGACGGCAGCACGCCGACGATCGGCAGCGACGGCCGCAGGGTCCGCAGCGCCTCGACCGAGAGATCCAGGTACCGCACGGTCAACGCGGCGGGCAGCACCGCGGGCCTGCCGCGGAACGCCACCGCCAGCCGCGGCTGGGCGGCGAGGTAGGCGCGCCGGGCGACGCGGCGCAGGCCGTCCGGGCGCAGGTACCGCAGCCCGGTGCGCAGGTAGGTGGGCAGCGGCGAGGGCAGGGTGTCCATGCTGCCGATGGCCAGGACCACCACGTCGGCGTGGTGCAGATCGGCCCACACCCGGGGGTCGCCGGTCAGCGACCACCACAGGTCGCGCGCGTTCCAGCCGAAACCGGCGACCAGGTCGGCGGTGCCGCCGAGGGCGTCGGCGGCGAGGTTCGGCCAGAGGCGGGGTTCGTCGGCCGCGTACTCGTGGTCGGGGCCGTGGAAGCTCAGCGAGTCCCCGAACACCAGCAGCCGCGGGCTCACCCGGTGATGCCGGCGTTGTACACGTGCAGCCGCCACATCTGGTTGCGGCGCCCCAGCTCCACCCAGTGGCAGTTGGCGATGCCGCCGAGCGTGGGCCACACCTGGACCGGCAGCCCGAGCAGCCGGGCGGTCAGCGCGATGATCAGGCCGCCGTGCGCGGCCAGCAGCACGGTGTGCCCCGTTTCGGCGGCCACCAGGTCCGCGACCACCTCGGAGGCGCGCTCGGCCACGTCCACCCGGGACTCACCACCGGGCGGCGCCCAGGTGGCGTCGGTGCGCCACCGGTCGCGCTCGCCGGGGTACTTGGCGTCGACCTCGGCGCCGGTCATGCCCTGCCACTCGCCGAGGTGGGTTTCACGCAGGCGCTTGTCGATGCGCAGCGGCACCCCGATGGCGTCGGTGAGCACGGTGGCGGTGTCGGTGGCGCGGCGGAGGTCGGAGGCGATCACCAGCTCCGGTGAGAACCGGGCGAGCGCGGGCGCGGCGAACCGCGCCTGGTTCCAGCCCACCCGGGTCAGCGCGGAGTCGAGGTGCCCCTGCATGCGGCCGGCGGCGTTGTAGTCGGTCTCACCGTGCCGCCACAGCACCAGCCGCTGGGTCACGGGCGCTCCCCGGCCGGTCCCTCATCGGCACCGCCGGCACCGGTGGCGCTGCCCTGGGTCAGGCCGTCGACCTCGATGTGCGGGCAGTCCTTCCACAGCCGTTCGAGGCCGTAGAACGAGCGCTCCTCGTCGTGCTGGACGTGCACCACGACGTCGACGAAGTCGAGCAGCACCCAGCGGCCTTCCCTGGCGCCTTCCCGGCGGACCGGCTTGTGCCCGGCTTCGCGCAGCTTCTCCTCGACGTTGTCGACGATCGCGCCGACCTGCCGTTCGTTGGGCGCCGAGGCGATCACGAAGGCGTCGGTGATGACGAGCTGGTCGGAAACGTCCAGCACGACCACGTTCGACGCCTTCTTGTCCGCCGCCGCGTGTGCGGCGGTGACGGCCAGTTCCCGGGCTTCGGACGTGGCGGTCAACAGGGCTCCTTCGGGTAAACGGATGCGCCCGATGAGGGTACCCGGATCAGTGGGGCCCCCGGTCCAGGGCGTCGGTCAAGGCACCGCGGTAGAGGCCGCGCTTGTCGATGTAGCGGACCACGCCGTCGGGCACCAGGTACCAGACCGGCTCGCCGCGTCCGACCCGTTCACGGCACCCGGTGGACGAGATCGCCATCGCGGTCACCTCGACCAGGCTCACCTTGCCGCTGGGCAGGTGGTGGTCGTTGAGGTGGTAACCGGGCCGCGTCACGCCGATGAAGTGGGCCAGGTCGAACAGCTCCTCGGCGTTGCGCCAGGTGAGGATCTGCTCGAGGGCGTCGGCACCGGTGATGAAGTGCAGTTCGTCGTCGGGGTACTCGGCCCGCAGGTCGCGCAGGGTGTCCACGGTGTAGGTCTGGCCACCGCGGTCGATGTCCACCCGGCTGACCGAGAACACCGGGTTCGAGGCGGTGGCGATCACCGTCATCAGGTACCGGTCCTCGGCCCTGGTGACCACGCGGCCGGACTTCTGCCACGGCTGCCCCGTCGGCACGAAGATGACCTCGTCGAGGCCGAAGCGCGACTGCACCTCGCTGGCCGCGACGAGGTGCCCGTGGTGGACGGGGTCGAAGGTTCCGCCCATGACCCCGATGCGACGCCGTTCTGGCATGGACAGGCAGCGTACGTGGCCTGGTGCACGGGCGCGGGGGGGGGGGGGGGGGGGGGGGGGGGGGGGGGGGGGGGGGAGGGGGGGGGAGGGGGGGGGGGGGGGGGGGGGGGGTGGGGGGGT